>CAZXBV010000020.1:3037-10885 GCA_964639155.1 uncultured Methanotrichaceae archaeon | reverse complement strand
TACCAGAATCACCGGAACGTCCGAGTACATGACGGTCGAGTAGAAAGGAAAATGGGGGGGCGCCGATCGTCTCCTTCATCCTCCTGCTTTTGCCATTTTTCTAACTCCCATCTCCAGTAGAACTTCCGGCGTGAGGTGATGATCACGCCACAAGTAGCAGACAGCAAGCAACGATCTCGCCTGACGTTCGTCGGCAGCGTTGTCCAACAGAAGTAGTGCCAGTTTTCCGTCCAGCATCTCTTTTCATTTGAGGGATCGAATAGCAATCTAATTACGACGGTTCAGCGCCAATGATTGTATCATAACGACAAGGTTAAGCCCACATATTTGATATGATGCGGACTAATGATCGATCCAGCAACCTTATATACGAATACCAGCCACCAACCACTTGGAATCCAAGCGATTCTCTGTGATTTGATAGAATTCACATAAGTTTAGGTTCTTTAGATCTGCAGATGTAATATCTATAAAATATGTGATATGAATGACTATGAAATTGGAAGACGGATCTTTGGGACCTGGGTGTGAGAAGTGGGGACAATATTGTAGATTAAGTGGGAGTTGGTAATATTTCACGTATGATAGTTGGTAAATATCTCGCAGCCTTGATCGTGGGGACGATTCTGGCGGCAGGTTTCTTCAACGTGATATCCACCACAAATGCATATTCTGTCGGGTCGGATGACGCCGACTGGTGGATCGAATATCCTGATCAGCATTCTGATTCTGGTTCCGAAGTGGAACACCCCGAATGGGTCCTAGAAGATCTGGAAGATGGGCCAATTATCGTGTTGATTCACCGCGGAGGCTGTCCTGCCTGCATAAAGCAGGAGAGCGACATCAATAATGTCCTCAAAGAAATGGGCGATAAGATAACATACGACGACCTATTGACAGACGGAAAAAATGCAGATATTGCCAACGAAGCTATTGTGACTTACGACCCTCATGGGGATCCCAAGTACGTTCCTGTAACAGTCCTAATGACCTTGGTATCTGATTCAGATGGATCTGTTCAGGTCGGATGGCACAGTTATACGGGTTACGGCGGCGAGAGCCTGATTCGCTCTTACGTTAACGATGCCATCGACCTTTACGAAGATAACTCTGATAGATGGAACAGTTGAAACCAGGGACGAGTGAAGCAATTGATCACGATTAGATCAGCGAGCGAGAAGCTCTCCTGTCAGGGCCATTGGACCCTAATATTGCTTTTTTTCATCTTTGTGGCCCTCCCGATCGGTGGGGCTTTGGAAGAGCCGTTCAATCATTCCGCTGGTGTCGAGAAGGTCAATCTTGATGCTGACACTTTCAATCTGGGTGACTTCGATGGCGAAGTGGTGATTCTTCACATAACAAATATTGAAAATCCTTTGTGCATTGAATGTGAGCCATCTCTCGAAGCACAGGTTGAAGAACTCCAAAAGCTCAAAGAAAGTCACCCCGAAACCAACCTAGTCACAATAAACATGAGAAAGAACCCCTACTCAAAAGACGGCCGAACATTGGCCGAGGCTTGGTGGGGAGTCGACGTGAGCTGGCTTTGGGTTGAGGACTTTGAGCCTTACCCGATCGCCTCCGAGTACGTCGAATACTGGAGCAGAGGATCGGGGTTTGCCAATCCTACAATAATCTTAGTGGGTGCCGATGGCAAAGTCGCCGAGTTTCACCACGTATACCAGATGGGCGAAGGCGTGATAGAGGGCACCCAGAATGCAGAAGTCCTTTTTCAGCAAGCAGGAAACCTCAAATCAGGAAATGTGGGAGAGGTTGACGTTCCCATTCAAGAGGTTACGTTCGTTGGAATGTTTGGCCTTGGAATAATCACGTCACTTGCCCCTTGTTCTCTTGCTCTCTTCATAGCCGTTTTCTCTTACCTCATGACAACCCACCGAAGAAAGATCCTGGACGCAGATGAGAGCAAGTCATCTCCCAAAGAAGGATTCATGATCGGAGTGGCCTTCACCCTGGGGATGGCGATGGTCTTCTTCTTCATCGGAGTCTTCATATCCAACCTTGGGGTATTCTTAAGAGACTCCAGGTTCTTCGACTTAGCTGCAGGGGTTCTCATGATAGTGCTGGGGATTACCAGCTTCAAGCCCTTGGGCGAGATTCTGGAGCCGATCACCACTCGCCTACCCTCACTGCGGCGGGATGGTGCGGTTGGCGATATCAGGCAAAAGAAGTCGATTCTAGAGCAGCTGATCAACGTCTCGGTCGCCTTGTTCAAGTACTCCGCCTTCATCGGTGCGTTTTCTTTGGGTGTCTTCTTCGCCTTGGGTTGGGCACCTTGTGCCATATCACTGGTCTTTCCGGTCTTGATATGGTTGATGTCTCAAAACGTTGCGCCACTCACAGGAGGTCTGATGCTCTTCGTCTTTGGCGTGGGTCATGGTGTTCCCATAATTCCCATTTCCACCTTCTCCAGGACCTTTTGCGGTGCGATCGGTGAAAGGTACCTTTCTGCGGGGAAATGGATTTCAGGGGCTTTCGGCATTTTGATAATCGCAACTGGCTTGGTATTTTCCGCCAGGTATTTCGGTTGCACCTTCTGGTGAGGCGGTAAGTATCGCTGCAAAAGCTGCGGCGAACGTTGGTTCGGTCCAGCGCCGACTCAAAGACCCATTCAATTTTTGATTCCGACGCCAGATAGTTCCACATTCACCACTGCTCAGTGGCATGTCGTCATATGACGATGCACGTTTCACATTGGCAACGTTGGAGTTTCATCAAAAGAATCAAGTTCATCAAAAGGAATAAATGGTAAAAACTCGAAAGCCGCGCTAAGGAATAAATGGGAGGTTAATGTATGAAAACCATTCTGATAGCCATAGTCGCCTCTATGCTCTTGATAGGTTTGGTCGCCGCCGAAGATCCGATCGATCTGAGCACCAAGGGCAAGAAAGCAATTGCATCGTCCCACGTCACGCCTATCGAGATCAAATACTATCCAAAGACCACCACAAGCGGCATAGAGCCAGTCGACGTCAGAACTTTGGGCGGCAGCTTTGGCACCACTGCTATCTCAAGGGAAGTATTCGTCTTGGGCGGTCCCAACCCAGTGACCTACACTCCGCCGTTCTCGATCTCGGTGAGCAACAGAACGTATTCCAGAACTAGCATCCAGACGCCCTCTTTCTCAGTGGGCAATCCGACGGTTTTCACGCCAGCGATAATGATCTTTGGCGGGAAATAGGTCTAATTGCCCTTCCCCGCAGCAGGCATATTCGACTAAATGTATGCGTGAGAATCAATTAAATGAGACTAATTGATTCTCACCAGAATAATGCTTAACGATACGAATGAGGTCAAAATGTCGAATTAATGGGAGTTCGACAGTTGTCCGAAAGATATCGTTAAACACTAAATGTAGGATGGTGTAAATGTGAAAACTGAGATGATCATTGACGGAAAGAAGGTCCCTATGAACAAGTTCACCCAGGAGATCATGGGAAAGGTCATATCATCCATAGCTGAGAATCTGCATGGAGTAGACCCTGCCTGGGAGAAGATCGAGATCGAAGTAGTGAGAGAAGAACAATCCAAATAATCAATCTTTTTTGTACTTCTTGAAGGCAGAGGAGAGATCTATCAAATAGGTTCCGTCTTTCACGGACATCACCAGTTCGTCGCGTTCGAAGAGGGTGGGAAGGTTGAGTTCGTAGGTGCCAGGCTCAGACATTCTGATGCTTTCCACCATATCGCCGTCGTCCCGCCGAACTTCTTCCAACATTTTCGACGACGGGCGTGTTTTATCCGTGGAAATATCCCTCTCTTTTGCGCGCACATCGCTGGCCAATTTGCTTTGAGGAATATTGTCCGGATGAACTCTGTCGGGATCAGCTCTCCTTTTTCCAGGGAGTTTTAAGATATCGGAAAGTTTGTCGTCGTTTTCGGGCCAGGGCTCGTAAGGACCGCCAATCTCAGACGCATTCAGTTT
This sequence comes from uncultured Methanotrichaceae archaeon, assembly GCA_964639155.1. Taxonomy (GTDB): domain Archaea; phylum Halobacteriota; class Methanosarcinia; order Methanotrichales; family Methanotrichaceae; genus CAYWZG01. Next base: position 6,942 of record CAZXBV010000020.1, on the reverse strand, counting down.
TCTCTTGACCTCCTTTATTTGGGCGTCGGACTTGACGAAGAGAAACTTCTTCTGCCCGCAAACAGGACACCCCCTCAATATATCGACGCCATCGTCAAAGACGTTTTTACATCGAGTGCACATGTGAGGCATATAGGTCTAGTCTCCGTCACCAATTGAGACTTTGGTGCTGATCTCGTAACGGTCCTTTCCGGTCGTTCTGATCTGATTGGCAGGTCCCACGATGGTCATTCTGCACACCATATCGGTTTTTCCCATGATCTTGCCGATAAAAGATCCCCTCTTCTTAGCAGGATAGCTTTCGATCTCGATCCCGGAAAACTCGTCGACGCGAATCTCTGTCATGGTCCTCTCGATCAGCCGGATCTCTTCTTCAGGGGTCAACCCAGTCTCCAGCACCACGATCTTTCCATTCTTCACCTTGTCCAATATGAGTTGGATCTTCTCGGTTGAGGGCATGTTCTCCAGCCTTTCGGCGGAGATCAAGTCCATCTGTACTTCTCCCATAAATTCACCCGAAGTGCTTTGCTATGGATTCATACAATCCATCGATGTTCGCGCCCTTGAGTGCAGATATCTGTACCACAGGATGTTGCGGGAATGCAGATTTAATCCTTCTAGGAGAAGAGTTGGGAAGATCGATCTTGTTTGAAACGATCAGAAGCGGAAGCTTTCTTGCCTCCATATTCCCAACGACGGTGACGTTCACCTGTGTGTAAGGATCTTCCGTCGCATCCATGACCAGAAGCACTCCGTCCAGGTTGTCCAGCCATTTGACTGCCTCGATTACCCCTTCGGTCGCCTCTTTTGCCCTTTTTTTTGCCTCGACTTCATCCATCCCGTGAGCCATGAACTCTTTAAAATCGATCTTAGTGGCCATTCCCGGCGTGTCTATTATGTCAAGCTCAACACTAGATCCATTGATCCCAGTTATGGTGATACCGTCTTTCCTCATCGCCTTGCGCGTCTCATGAGGGATTTCAGACGCGTGCCCTAACTCCTCTCCACTCCAGTCTCTCACGATCCTGTTTGCAAGGGTCGTTTTGCCGGCGTTCGGCGGTCCATATATCCCTATCCTAGCTCTCTTCTTCCTGAAAATACGTTTCATCCAGAAAGCGAAGTTCACCCTGAAATATCTGATGACACTCATACCAATCCTCTTCTCAAGTGATAGCGATATCTATACTAATAATTTTCCACCACGTATTATAGGCAGAGACAGAGGCTAAGGGCGATAACATCAATAGAAACCAAGTCATGTAGAAGCAAGCTAAAAGGATCGATAGATCCTTTCAGCCACAAGATGAATGCTGAAAATGCTCATTAGATGCTGAGTTTCTGGGCAGGACAATCTCTTTTGAACTGATTGAAATTATTTGATTTTCGTATACTTTTCCAAATTTCCTTGAGTGAGCAGTCTAACACGTTGCCGTAGCCCTCTTTTAGATAGGGACAAGCCCTCACAGTCCCATCTAGGCAGACGTGAAGCCACCTTCTTCCTGCCATGCAGCCCATCATCTCTCCTTCGAAGTAAGTGTTGGCAAAGACCCTCAGACCGCCGGAAGTCTTGTTGATCCTCTTGTAGAACCTGAGAATTGTCTCCCTTTCGATCTGGGTGATCTGCTCTTGGGGCGTCTTTGGGATTCCTTCCCATATCGAAAACTCGTGGACGTTGAGGCTCGCGGCAAGGTCGTAAAGATCTGGTATCTGAGACACTTGACCCCCGTGGATATGAGTGGACATCGTTACCAAGAGGCCTGCTTCAAGCCCCATCTCAATGGCCTCTATCGCCTTTTGATATGCCCCTTCCATCCCTCGAACTCGATCGTGCTCTTTGGGGTCTGTGCTGTAGATTCCAACGAGAAGGTTGTATAGCCCCGCTCGTTTCAGCTCTCGCGCCTTTTCTGGAGTCATGTCAAGGCCGCGGGTGAAGCACTCGACTACCGCCTTTTGTGGATCTACGTGACGGATCAGGTCCACGATGTCCTCTCTTAACAAGGGGTCGCCTTCGGTGAAGGTTATTATGCTGGCTCCAAGGTCCAAGGCCTCGTCTATGACCCTAAATATGTCCTCAGTTTCCATCACGTTGTCGTTTTTGGGGGGCAAAGAATGGGCCTGCCCAGATCTGCCCTCGCGTGTCACCTCGATGCTCACAGTCTGAGGAACGAACCTGCCGATGGCGATCTTGCCCTCGCTGAGGACGAGCCTTTTGAACGGGTCGCTTGGAATGGGCGGAAGCCAGGTTGAGGCAACTATGTCTCCATCTCGGACTAGGGCGGGTTTCTCTTCGGCCAACCTCTGGTTCATTCTGTTGAGGGCCGGTTGAACCATCATACCAATAGCCCCTCGGGCCTGAAGTTCCCTGCGATCCTCGTCGTAGTCCACTTTGAGCGCGATGGTGTTCAGTAAGGGGATCATTATCGTTCAATACTGGCGGAGAAGTTATAGAGTTATCGCATGAGTGGTGGCGCAGAGTTCAAATAACTGGTCTGTCGAGTACGTTTTTGGTGATGTTAGTTTGTCCAAAATTATTGTGCTTGCTTATTCCGGCGGCCTTGACACGTCGGTCTGCATACCCATTCTGCGAGAGAGTTATGGGTTTGATAAAGTTATAACGGTTCTTACAGACGTAGGCCAACCAAGTGAAGACATCGCGAGAGGAAACGAAAGGGCTGAGGCGCTGAGCGATGAGCATTACGTAATCGATGCGAAAGAAGAGTTCGTCCAGGATTACATATTCCCCTCCATCAAGGCGAACGGGTCCTTCGAAGGATACGTCCTCGGGACTGCCATCGCAAGGCCCCTCATTGCAAGAAAGACTGTGGAGATCGCAAGAGATTTGGGTGCAAAGGCTCTGGCTCATGGCTGCACGGGCCGGGGTAACGATCAGCTAAGGTTCGAAGCCATCTTCAGGGCTACCGATATGGAAGTGATCGCGCCCATGCGCGATATGGATCTGAGCCGGGAATGGGAGATCGATTACGCGAAAGATCATGGGATAGATGTTCCTGTGACCAAAGAAAAACCCTGGAGCATTGATGAGAACCTCTGGTCAAGAAGCATCGAGGGCGGCCTTCTGGAAGAGCCGTTCTACGAGCCTCCAGAGGAGATCTACTCTTGGACCAAGTCGCCTGAAAAGGCCCTTCCCGCGAGGATCGTGGAGATCGGGTTTGAAAAGGGAGTTCCAATCTCGCTGGACGGCGAGAATATGGAGGGCATGGAGCTCATAACGAAGCTAAACCAGATCGCAGGCGAACATGGCGTTGGAAGGACTGACATGATCGAAGACCGGGTCTTGGGCCTAAAGGCTCGCGAGAACTACGAGCATCCCGCCGCAACAGTGCTCTTGAACGCTCACTGGGATCTCGAACGCTTGGTCCTGTCGAGAGCTGAGCTTCGGTTCAAGTCTGCGGTAGATGACGCTTGGTCGGAGCTTGCTTACATGGGCCTTGTGAACGATCCACTCTACGCAGACCTTTGCGCTTTTGTAGATCAGAGCCAAGAAAGGGTCAATGGCGTTGTGAAGATGAAACTTTACTGCGGCAACGCCGTCTCTGTTGGGAGAAAGTCACCTGACGCCCTCTACGATCAGGAGATGGTCTCTTTCGACAGCAAAACTTTGAGCCAGCGGGACGCCGAAGGATTTGCCAAGTACCACGGATTCCAGGCAAGGTTTCTCCACCGATACTGAGAAAGGTCCGTCCTGGAAGTTTGACAGAATTGAGTTAAGCGAAGAATAGGCCTAAGGGATGGGCGAAGTGCTTAACGATACCTTTCGGCCAAATCGCTAACTCGTAAGAGTTTGAGATTTGGCTCATTCGTATCGTTAAGCATTATTCTGGAGAGAACCGATTAGTATCACCTAATCGGTTCTCGACTATAGCCAAAGGGAGACGAAGGGAGAC
>CAZXBV010000020.1:0-2937 GCA_964639155.1 uncultured Methanotrichaceae archaeon | reverse complement strand
TGAGGGTTCGGAGGGCAAAAGAAGGGGACTTGCCCTCGATCCTTTCAATCGAGAGTATTTCTTTTGCGCCACAAGTGGCTTTCTCTGAAGACATGCTCTCATTCTTCCTGAGAAAGGGCATCGCCCTGGTAGCAGAAGAGGGCAAGATCCTGGGATTCGTAATGGGGGCCGCGAGCGGTGATTGGGGAAAGGTGATCACCCTGGACGTCCATCCACTGAATCGGCGCAAAGGTGCTGGCTTTGCTTTGATGGAATCTTTGGAGCAAGAGTTACTCGCGGCCGGGGCAAAGGCGGTCCAACTCGAAGTTTCTGTCGAAAATAGAGCTGCTTTGGCGCTTTACTCAAAGCTTGGATACCATGAGGCAGTGCGCCTGGAAAACTACTACGGACGCGGAAAAGACGCTGCTTTGATGTGGAAAAGGCTGCATATATAAAGAGGGATATAAAGCGAGATGGGCAAAGCCGGACTTAAGCCCGCTCGCCCAATATCTTGGCCACTTCTTCCATCACGATCTTGCGTATCTTCTCGTCATCCGGAAGGTTTTCATGATTTTCATTATTTTCAAAACTTCGTTCGGATTTATCCTCGAATATGTTCTTCTCGTTGAGGAAAAAGGGCTTTTCGCCCTTCTCGATCCTGGTTAAAGACCGCTTGAACTCACTCTTGATTCCGGTTTTGCCATAAAAGTAATCTTCCAGCGCGTCCCGGGTCTTGTCGGGCATGCCTTCCGGAATCAAGTTGCTTTCAGGATCGTCCATGTACTTGAGAGCCATCCTCAAGGTCCTGTGGAGACGATACTCCAACGTGACTTTGTTCTCACATGCTCGATCTTTGCCGCCGTAAGGGTTTCTGAGCAATATCAAGACTTCGTCCCACTTGTTCTCACCAAGCTTCCTCCAGGGCTCGACCCTATCTTTGGATAGACCCGTGTATTTGGCAACGGCGTTCACGATCTCGTCAAATTCCATAAATCCCCTGGTGAAGACATAAGCTCTTTCTGCCATCTTTGGGTCACATCTAAAGAGCTGACCTTCTTCGCTGAGCGCTCTTTTCACCAACTCGTCTTCAGGATCGTTGTGCCGTTTCATTCGATGATAACATGGAACCAAAATAGGTGGCTGTGGCAAACCTTCGAGGAACTTCTCTCGCAAGGCAAGACTTGGCAGATTTTCACCAGGATAGTGGTGTCTTGCCACAAAAGGCTTCATGGCCTGGTATATGTACTGATCAATAGCTGGGTAATCCTGGCCAAACTTCTCTATCATTATTTGGTTGTCCACCAGGATCACGCCGTCTACCCCTATCCCAGACTTCTTGGTGACGAGGTCATAAAGAGAGATCATAGCACCCATATCCCTCTTTGCTTCTTTAGCCCTCTGTTGCGGATCTACCCCTTCTTCGGTTAGCACCGCCAGGACAAATGCAGGATATGCACTTCTCTCTCTTCGGATGTATCCCGTGATCGGGTTGACAAAACCAGTTCCAGTCCCTCCACCAAGAGATATCAAGAAGAGGATCCCATCGCACAGCTCAGATGCTTTGTTGTTATTCTCAGCACCTGCAAGGGTAGTACAGGGTCGGATATGGTCCCACGCACTTCTCAGAATTGGGTTTGTCGACTCGTATTCGGAAAGGGTCGCACTCTTTACCACTTCATCAGTGTCAAATATTTCAAAGATTGCTTTCAGGAATTCGGCCTGCCTCATGAAACCCTGTTTCTTTATGTCGTACCCGTATCTGTCCTGGACCGCTCTTGACGCCTTGGAATCAGACTTTATGACGTCGTGCGGTATTAAATAGCCAGGGTACTCGCCTCGTTCAAGAGACCCAAAGAAATCCTGGTTGTCGGTTTCCTGGACGTCAGCTTCGAGCCATAGCCCTTTTACGCCACCGAACGATACGTGATCGCCCAGAGATTTCTTCAATATTGTGACGTCCTCGTTCTTGAGGAAATGCTCTGCCAGGTGTCCGCCACACCCTCCAATTCCCACAATACAAAGTCTCATCGAACTCCCTCCAGGGCTTCAAGGTAAACTGGCCACAACAACGCGATCTGAGATATGAAAAGGGCAAAAAATGCCACAGCCCTCAGGTTAGCCTCCTGTGCAGGGTATTTGGTACCCAGATAAACCGATATAATTATGGACACAACAAGAAGCGGGATTGCGAGCATTATGGCCATCTTTTCCCTCTTCGATACTTGGCAATAACTGTAGAGCACCCTTGGAAGGAAAGCCGAAGCAATGCCTGTCAGCAAGAGCACAAGAAAGCCGAATAAGAAGAAACCTATGGGGCTTGAGGCAAGAGACGGCACCTGGAAATAGTTGTACTTTAGGAACAGGCTTGGCGTTAGGAAGTAAAAGTAGGCGAAGGCGATAAAGAGAAGTATCCAGGCGCTCACAGCAGCGGCATTGAAGTTGGAACCCTGACGAGAGAACATCTCTTCACAGAGGCTCTCTTCAGATATTTCAAGTCCCTTTGAAGTTGAGACCACCCTCTTGTAGGTCCTCATCATGTTCAATTTATGTAATATCAATCCCACGGCTAGAAGGAAGACGAAGAGGCCCACCCCCAAGAGCCCGTTGGAAGATATGTTGGCGAGGGGCCCTGATAAAAAGTTCGACAACATGTCTGTGGATGAAATAATGTTCACGACGGTTGCGTTCATCTGTACAACCTCCTCTCTATCACGACACCTGCCACAAGGGAAATGAGCAAGATGAAAAGATAATTTGCCACCATCACGCCTGAATCCATCGAATACTTCACCAACCGAGGATTGATGACGCCCCCTTTTTCATGATCAGATTCCAATCTGGAGGCTTGATCGGGTGCAGAATAAGTAAAGTAATATGTGAAGGTCTGGTTTGCGTCCGAAACCTCGAAGGGTTTGAGATCGAAGCTCACGTCCTCTGCCTCGTCGGAGGCGTTGATCA
>CAZXBV010000019.1:0-11074 GCA_964639155.1 uncultured Methanotrichaceae archaeon | reverse complement strand
GACAGAGCTCCAGCCAGCAAGTCCGCCCAGAACGACGGTCAGATCGTCCCAACCTTCCTTTTGCAGGATGGAAGCTGCAACCATCGAACGAAGCCCGCTCCCACAGAATATGTAGATCGGCTTTTCTTTTGGAACTTCTGCCAGGCGCAAAGGAAGTTCTGTTATGTGGATGTGATGTGCACCGCTAATTCTCCCTGAAGTTTCCAGCTCGTGGATGCTCCTAACTTCCAATATCCAGGCGTCTTCTTTCTCTTTCATGTCGAGATGTTTGCAAAGATACTGTACGCTTGCCGTCCTGATGGAACTGCTCTCCTTTCCTGCCATATGCCAGGCCAGCATCCCTCCTGCAAGATATCCAGCCAGGTTGTCGTAACCGAGCCTTAGAAGGTATCTGAGTGCCAAACTTGGGTCGCCCGTCTCTTCAACCAGCAAGATGGGTCTATCGTAAGGCAGGAACCAACCAGCAAAGCTGGGAACTCCTGCAAGCCAAATGTTTAAAGTTTTAGGCACGTGAGCTGCACCAAACCCAAGATCCATTCTGGTATCCAGGACGAAACTGTTCTTTGCCATCTGCTCGAACTCTTCTGGAGCCAAAGGCTTTGCGTCAGGCAGTGTGCAAAGAAGCGGAGCCCCTTCAACGTTCAACCGTTCCATCTCCTTGAAATATGGCGGACGTTCCAGCTTGACTGCCATCTTGGATACGAACACTTCTTCGTCCTGGACCTGAAGTTTAGGGTTGAGCTTTCTTTCTAGCCCCAATGTTGTCCATTTCCTGTCTGCAATCGATGCTGCACAGACTGAGCCTGCCCCATGGGCAGGACACGCTATAACTTCATCGCCCAAAGGCAAAATTTTATTGAAAAGTGAATCGTACAACAATCGAGCCATCTCTTCCGCTTTGTCCATCCCCAAAAGATCCACACGCCCCACATCTCCTGCAAAGAGTGCATCGCCAGTGAATACTATCCAGGGATTGCCACCCGAATCTTTGAGAAGGTAACTCATCGATCCAGGCGTGTGGCCGGGAGTGGGGATCGCCACCAGCTTGAACCTGCCCACTTTCCAGACCTGACCGCTTTTCACGGCAGAACCATATTTGTAATCGAGCTTGGAATCTGCATGCCAGATCTGAGCCTCGGTTCGTGAAGCAAGCTCAACAGATCCGATGACATAATCCTCGTTTCGGTGCGTCTCCAGTATGTGGAGAACCCTCATGCCTTCTCTTGAGGCAAGGTCTACGTAGACATCACAGTCTCGCCTTGGATCTATCACTATGGCCTCGTTTCTGTCGCCTATGATGTAGGAATAATGTGCAAGTCCCGTCGATTCAACTCTCTCAAAGAGCATGCGATATTGTTCTGATCTCAAATACTTTCTACTTTGTGCTTTCCTTTGTATCCCCAGCAGTTCAACGCCAAAGTGAGCTTTCAGCTGGGTTTTCGATCCCACAACGGTTGGATCAGGGTACGTGTTCCATCCCATAACTGCGCCCTCGGCTGAAATCACAGGCATTCTGGCGAAAACCGGTTAGTTTCGTCGTATGTGTTTAGCCCCCTTCAATCGGCATCAATAACCCCATTTCGTGATGGCTCGTTCGACCGGTTCCAAAGAGCTGATTCCAAGCAACTTCGGCTAATGATATTGTTTTCCAATCTGGCGCAAGTTGTTGATCAACGTGCGTTCATTGACTAAAACCAACATCAAGCAATTGATTTGGGGGGGCTAAACACATACGTTTCATCTGGCGAAACGCCTATGATCCAAAGGCCCATGCCCAAAACATGAAAATCGATACGTACCGGCGGCATGTGCAGACTATTTCCATGAGAAATTATGGATGGAGTCACAACGCTTAAATACTGTTAATCAGGTGCTCTTAGCGGTCCGCAAAGAGAGCTTAAGCTCTCTGGCACATGGTCCGAGACGGCCCGAACGCGCGTCTTCGCGCGTAAGTTGGTCTCGCAAAAGAGGCTTTGCGGAGGAATCTGATGAAAAGAATCAGGAAGACCAATCCAAATATAGTCAATCTCATAGGCGATCTCAAAGCCATAACTCGAGAGAACGGGGCGCCCATCTGGCGCGACTTGGCTCTCCGGCTTGAGAAGCCCAGGCGTAATTACGCCGCCGTGAACATCAGCAAGGTCAACAGACACACCAAAACCGATGACATAGTTCTGGTCGCAGGAAAGGTACTTGGTACTGGAGATATCGACCACAAGGTTACGATTGCAGCGCTCAATTTCAGTGGGCAAGCGATCTCCAAGATAAGTTCGGTCGGTGGCGAGTGTGTTAAGATAGAAGAGCTGATGAAACGCAATCCGAAAGGTTCTGGCGTAATTATTTTAAGGTGATCTGATGATTATTGACGCATCTGGGATGATCCTGGGACGTCTGGCCAGTTTGGCGGCAACAAAGCTTCTCGCAGGAGAAGATATCAACATAGTAAACGCCGAAAAGGCCATAATCTCAGGTCGGAAAGAGACCATTTATCGAGAGTACACCGAAATGAGAAACAAGGGCTCGACAGAAAAAGGACCCTATTTCCCCAAGAGGCCCGAGAGGATCTTGAAAAGAACCGTTCGAGGGATGCTTCCTCACAAGACAAAACGCGGGCGCGATGCCATATCGAGACTTCGAGTCTACGTAGGTGTCCCTTCAGAGTTTGAGGGCATGGAGCTTGAAAGGCCACCTAAAGCCAGCATAAGGCGGCTCGGCACGGCTAAATACGTGGAACTTGGTGATTTGAGCAGAAGTTTCGGATCCAAATTCTAGGAAGGTTCACCATGAAGATAATCAACTCATCGGGTAAGAAGAAAACGGCGGTGGCCAGGGCCACTTTAAGAGAGGGGCAGGGACGGATTCGCGTCAACAAAAAGCCTCTGGAGATCATGGAACCCTGGATCACCAAGATGAAGATGATGGAGCCGGTCCTTATAGCAGGGGGCCAGATGACCAACATAGACATAGACGTGAATGTACGGGGTGGGGGTTTTGTCGGCCAAGCAGATGCCGTGCGCACTGCTATTGCTCGTGGCGTCGTGGAATGGACTGGCGACAACGCCCTCAAAGAGGCTTACATGGATTATGACCGAACTCTTCTGGTCAACGATCACAGGCAAAAAGAGCGCAAGAAGGTCGGCGGTCCAGGTGCTAGAGCTAAATACCAGAAGTCTTACAGGTGAGGCCACTTGATCCCGGTTAGGTGTTTCTCCTGTGGAAACCTTATTTCTGAGGTATGGGACGAATACAAGGAGCGGATAAAGTCTGAGCCACCTGGGAAAGTGATGGACGACCTGGGCATCGACAGCTATTGCTGTAGGCGTATGCTCCTAACTCACGTGGAGATCATGGACGTACTTCGAAGGTATCAATAAATGCAAGGGGTTGTAGGGTAGCCTGGTTATCCTTCGGCGTTCGGGACGCCGTAACCTGAGTTCGAATCTCAGCAACCCCACCATTTATACTTTCTTTTGAGGTGGCTACTTGAAGGATTCGAAGACAGAGAAATATACACGATATGAGCGCGCCAGAATAGTGGGGGCTCGAGCTCTGCAGATTTTGATGGGCGCCCCGGTATATATTAAGACCGAGTCCATAGACCCCCTCGAAATAGCTTTAGAAGAGATGGAACTGGGAGTGATCCCAATAACCGTCAAAAGGTACCATAACCGTTGAAATGGATCTTTAGAACCCCTAGGTAGGTGAAATTTTTGGAAGAGGATGTGATCGCGGTAACTGAGGAGTACGAAACTCTCATCCCTATAGATGAGTATCTCGCCGCAGGCGTACACATAGGTACGCAACAAAAAACGAAGAGCATGATGGATTACATTTACAGAGTGCGTACAGACGGCCTTTACGTCTTGGACGTCCAGTCGACGGACCGACGCATAAGGCTCGCGGCCAAATTCTTGGCCAGGTACGACCCCTCAAAAATCCTGGTCGTTTCAGCCAGACAATACGGCCAGCGCCCTGCCACCATGTTCGCCAAGGCAGTGGGTGGAAAAGCAATGGTGAGCCGCTTTGTTCCCAACACCTTGACCAACCCCAACTACGCCGAGTACATTGAACCAGACGTTCTCGTAATTACAGACCCGAGCGGAGACGGCCAGGCTGTAAACGAAGCCCTTGACGTAGGGATACCAGTGGTGGCCCTCTGCGATACCAACAACTTAACGTCCAACGTGGACCTGGTAATCCCCACCAACAACAAAGGTCGAAAGGCATTGACCTTGATCTACTGGCTCCTGGCAAGAGAGGTGCTGAAAGAACGAGGCGAAGAAGAGCGGTTCAGATACTCAGTTTCAGACTTTGAAATGGAGTTTTGATAAAGGATGAGACACCCCACAGTGGCAGGCCAGTTTTACTCCAGTCACCCAGATAGCTTGAAAGAAGAGCTGGATGAGGCATTTGCAGGTAAGGCCGGGACAGATATGCCCGTTTTTGGCGCAGTCTCGCCACATGCAGGCTACATATATTCAGGCTCTGTGGCCGCTGAGGTTTACGCCCATCTAAGTCCAAAAGACACGTATGTCCTCATCGGGCCAAACCATCACGGCTTGGGATTGCCAGTCGCCCTTTCCAGGGAGTCATGGATGACCCCTCTTGGTGTGGTTGATTGTGACCTTGAGATGGCCGACGCTTTGGGGGACAGCATAATAGAAACGGATGAATCTGCTCATCTATACGAGCACTCTTTGGAAGTTCAAATCCCCTTCCTTCAGTACAGGTTCGCCGATTTCAAGATTTTACCCATATGTATGGGCCTTCAGGACGAGGAAACTGCAGTAGAAGTGGGCGAAGCTGTGGGAAACGCCATCCAGGATTTGGGACGAGACTGCACCATTATCGCAAGCAGTGACTTTACCCATTACGAACCCCAAGAAGAAGCCAGTAGGAAAGACTCAATGGCGATCGAAGCGATCTTGAAGATGGACGTTCCCAAGATCTACAAGCGCGTTTACGAGTTGAACCTCTCAGCTTGCGGGTACGGCCCCATTGCAGCGACAATAACTGCATCCAAAATATTAGGTGCAAGCAGTGGACAGCTTCTCCGTTACGCCACCAGTGGCGATGTGGTCGGAGATTACAGTCAAGTGGTAGGTTACGGAGCCATAATATTCACTTGAGGGGTGCTTGTCTTTGACCATTGCCTCTGCGCCCGGAAAGGTGATACTCTTCGGCGAACACGCCGTGGTCTCCGGCGTTCCTGCCCTCGGAGCCGCAATCGACCTTCGAGTAAGGGCCCGGATTGAAGATGCACCTGGCAAGTTGGAGATATCTATACCCGACATGAGACTGGTAATCGAAGGGTTTTCGCTAGATCTCATCACCGAAAAGGTGTTGACAGAGGACATTTCAAAGAAGGCTATCCTCGCCGCCAGGTACGTTTATGCGGTTCTGAAACGTTTTGACGCCTCAAATCTTCGAGTGGTGGTGGAGTCAGAAATACCACCATCTTCGGGTCTTGGATCTTCCGCTTCTGTCGTCGTTGCGACCCTTGCTGCCTTGAACCACCACCAAGAGCTCGGCCTCTCTTTAGAAGACCTAGCATGGGAATCCCACCAGGTAGAAAAAGAAGTCCAGAGCGGCCTTGGATCGCCCATGGACACGGCACTTGCCACGTTTGGTGGCTACCAATTAATCCAAGCAGGACCCCAACAATCTCTTGACCTCCCAGAACTGGACCTGGTAGTGGGTTGGACCGGCGTACCTCACGACACCAAGTTTGAAGTCGAGAAGGTTCAGAACTTCAGGACCAAGTACCCACACATAGTAGGCCCTATATTCGAGTCCATCGGTGAAATATCCCGAGAAGCTCTAAACCTGATGAAGGATGGACAGCTCGAAGAGCTAGGCCAGCTGATGAACGCAAACCATGGACTCCTTGAAGCCATTGGCGTGGGAACAAAAGAGCTGAGTGATCTGGCCTATGCCGCCAGGGGTGCAGGCGAGGCCCTGGGTGCAAAGCTGACTGGAGCTGGTGGTGGCGGATGCATTATAGCCATTCCCCCGACAGATCCTCAAGGGTTGGTAAAGACGATGACCGCCATATCCCAAGCGGGTGGTAAGCCTTTCCACGTTGCAACGGGCTGTGAAGGGGCAAGGCTGGAATGAAGGACGGAAACTAATGGTCAAGATACTGAAGATCGGCGGAAGCATACTTACTGATAAGACTCGAGCCGAATTTCCACGGACCGGGGAGATCGAGAGGATCGCAATGGAGATTGCAAGCTGTCCTGACGACTTGATATTGATACACGGGGCAGGCTCCTTTGGACACATCCAGGCCAGGCAGTACGGCTTAAAAGAGAGGTTCAACCCCAAAGGGATCCTCGAAACTCATCGTTCCGTGGTCAGACTTAACGATCTGGTTGTAGAGCATTTGGACGATGCTGGTCTTCACCCCATTCCGGTCCATCCCCTCGGAAACACCCTCCTTAAAGGCGGGAGGATAGATGTGATGGAGACTAAACCGATCTTGGCAATGCTAAAACGAGGTCTTCTTCCAGTGCTTCATGGTGACGTTGCGATGGATACGTCAAATGGTGTCGAGATTGTTTCGGGCGATCAGCTCGTCACCCATCTTGCAGAATCGTTAAATCCTGAAGTAGTGGCCTTGGGCACGGCTGCAGATGGCGTCATCTTCGATGGCCAAGTTCTGAAAACTGTGACTAAAGATACGTTACCTCGAATCGAGTCTCAGCTCGGCGGGAGCAGAGGAATTGACGTCACAGGTGGGATGAAAGGAAAGCTCCTTGAGCTTTTGAGACTTGCAGATAAAGGGATCGCTTCGACCGTATTCAACGCTGGAAAGGCTGGGTTGATCGAAAAGGTGCTCCGATGCGAGACGGTGGGAACTCGCGTGGAAGGCACCGCGGAGGCATCCAGATGAGCACCCCCAGCAGGAAACTGGACCACATAAGGATCTGCGTCGAAAAAGAGGTCGAGTCGGAATGGAGGCCCTTTGGCGACTTGATGCTGGTTCACAGGGCCCTGCCAGAAATCGACGCTTCAAAGATCGATACAAGGTGCAAATTTTTGGGAAGGGATCTTTCTTTCCCTATGATGATCTGCGCAATGACCGGCGGCCACCCCGATGTCAAGAAGATCAACGTGAACTTGGCTCTCGCAGCCCAAGAAGTGGGCGTCGCCTTGGGCGTTGGCTCACAGAGGGCGGCTTTAGAAAATCCCGAACTTATAGATACTTTCTCTGCGGTGAGAGATGTGGCACCTGATGTTCCTCTGGTTGGGAACATAGGGTCGGTCCAGCTCCAAAGAGGTGGGCCCAAAATGCTGGAAAATATTGCTGAAATGATCGATGCGGATGCCATCGCGATTCATCTCAACGCCCTTCAAGAGTGCATCCAACCCGAAGGAGAAGCCGAAGGCAATGGCGCACTCGAAGCGATCAAGACAGCATCAGCCGGAAAGATCCCTTTAATCGTGAAAGAAACAGGTGCAGGGATATCTTGGGAAGACGCTTCTGCCTTGGTTGAGGCAGGGGTCAAAATGATCGACGTAGGTGGGCTTGGCGGAACCTCCTGGGCAGGGGTTGAAGTTTACAGAGCCGAAGAGAACGGTGACATGGAATCAGCCCAAATGGGCCGACTCTTTTGGGACTGGGGCGTGCCAACGCCTGTGAGCATCGTCGAAAGTGTCTCTGCTGGTGCAACGGTAATATCGTCCGGTGGGATAAGAAGCGGATTGGACGTTGCCAAGAGCTTGGCACTTGGTGCAACTGTGGCAGGTTGTGCGTTGCCGCTTCTTGCTCCGGCGATCAAAGGTCCTGACGAAGTGGCCAAGGTCCTTTGCCGTTACGCAAAGGAACTGAGAACTGCCATGTTCTTGACAGGATCTGCCAATTTGGCGGAGATGAGTGGCGCACCCATGATCGTGAGAGGAAATGTGCAAGAGATCTTGGAGCAAAGAGGTTTCGACACTAGAACGTTTGCCACTAGAAAGATGGAGGCAGGTAGATAACAATCGTTGTGTCAACTGGGACTACGTTGAATATATAATACATAACCAATTAAAGAATGCGGATCTTGCGCTATTGACGAAATACAGGTCCGCGTGAGAGATAATCTTGCGATAATTAAGGAGAGATTATCTCGATAGAATCGGTTAGCAGATCGGATATGCAACCTATTGAAAGAGTGATGTAAAAGATGAAGGATATTGAAATCGTAGCGGTCGGAGGCTACGAAGAAATCGGGCGGAACATGACCGCAATCAGGATCGGCCACGATGTGGTGATCATGGATATGGGCCTCCGTCTGGACAGAGTTCAGATTCACGAAGATACAGATATCGAGCGGCTCCACCCCTCTGAGTTGATCTCAATGGGAGCGATCCCCAACGATAACGTCATGAGGAACGTCGACGGAAAAGTCAGAGCGATCGTCTGTACCCATGGCCATCTGGATCACATAGGAGCCATTTCAAAGTTGGCCCAAAAGTACAAGGCGCCGATCATAGCGTCGCCCTTCACCGCTGATCTGATCGCCCAGGAGATCAAGGCGGAAAGGCATTCTAGCGTCAGCAACAAGATCGTAACGCTAAACCCGGGCGAGACATACCAGATTACGCCGAAGGTAGACTTGGAGTTCGTTAGAGTCCAACACAGCATAGTGGACTGTGTATTTGCAGCATTGCATACTCCAGACGGCGTCATCCTGTACGCAAACGACTTTAAGATGGACCGGAGCCCCACTTTAGGCCAACCTCCTGACTTTGCGAGGCTAAGACAGCTTGAGAAAGAGGGTGTCATATTGCTGATAACCGAAACCACCAACGCGGGGATATCGGGAAAGACGCCTTCAGAACGGATCGCAAAAGATTTGGTTTGGGACGCTTTGATGGGCACTGAAGAGACGAAGTCTGGCATCATGATTACCACATTCTCGTCTCATATAGCCAGGATCAAAGCCATAATCGAAGCTGCGCATGAGATGGGACGAAAGCCGGTTTTGCTTGGAAGGTCGATGGAAAAGTATTGGGGAACTGCCAGAAGAACTGGATATGCACCCAAGGACGACGAACTCATCGTTTACGGCAGAAGGAAGAGCGTAGACAAGTTCTTTAAGAAAATGATGGCTGAAGGAAAAGACAAGTATCTTCCCATCATGACCGGCCATCAAGGTGAGCCCGGCGCGGTTCTGGGCAGGGTTGCCAACGGCGAGACCGGATACAAGATAGAATCTGGCGACAAGGTGATGTTCAGCGCTGGCATAATTCCTCAGCCTTTGAACAAGTCGAATCGTTACATTGTGGAGACGAAGCTCAGGATGAGGGGTGCCAGGGTATACGACAACCTTCACGTATCAGGTCACGCTTGCGTCGAAGATCATTGGGAACTCTTGAGAACCATAAATCCAGAAAACGTGATTACCAGTCACGGCAACCTGGAATCTCATGGAAAGTACTTGATTATGGCAGAAGGGACTGGTTATGAGTTGGGCTATACCATCCATATATTGAGAAATGGACAAGGATTAGTTCTCCCATAAGTTTCCATCCGAGGTGAGATATGATGATGCTTGATGACGAGGTGAAACAGCGTGCGATCATGGTATCAGAAGCGATCGAGGATATGCTCCCGATCGTTCACCCTAAAGGGCTTTACGAGGCCAGCAGGCATCTGGTGGATGCTGGGGGAAAGCGGCTAAGGCCTGGCATGCTGCTCATGGCCACAGAAGCGGTTGGGGGAGACCCCAGGGCAGCAATCCCGGCCGCGGTCTCAATAGAATTGGTCCACAACTTCACCCTGATCCATGACGACATAATGGATAATGCAGAGACGAGACGAGGACGGCCAGCAGTCCACGTGAAATGGGATGAGTCTGGTGCCATATTGGCAGGCGATACCCTATACTCAAAAGCGTTCGAGATAATTGCAACAACTGAATCGGACCCCGCAAACATAGTGGCGGCGATGGACATGTTGGCCAAAACGTGCGCCGCCATATGCGAAGGACAATGGCTCGACCTGGAGTTCGAGAAGAGGGGCCAGGTTTCTGAGGACGAGTACCTGGAGATGGTGGAAAAGAAGACCGGCGTGCTCTATGGAGCTGCTGCCTGGGTGGGGGCAAAGCTGGTCGGGGCTTCAGAAGATGAGTTAAGAGGGCTCGAAGAGTTTGGCAGGTTGGTTGGCATGGGATTTCAGATTGAAGATGACGTTCTGGATCTCACTGCACCAATGGAAGTTCTGGGAAAGCCCAGGGGCGGCGATTTAGCCGAGGGAAAGAAGACTCTGATAATGATTCATGCCATGGACCACGGCGTCGAGCTTGAGATCTTTGGCAAGAAGAACGCCACCCAAGAGGAGATCGAAGCTGCTCTCGATACACTTCAAAATAGCGGTTCGATAGAGTACGCCAAGACCAAGGCAACCACTCTAGTCAAGCAGGGAAAAGATGCTTTGAAGGTCCTTGAAGATTCTCCTGCCAAGACTTTGCTTTTGGAGTTGGCAGACTATATGATTGACCGAAGTTACTGAATAGTATGAGAATTTAACACCAAGTTAATCGCGAGTTCGATCATGGTTTTGGCCATGCGTCTATCACGGGTTTGATTAAAATTGGATGGTGGTAAATGTGGAAAAATCAGAGGCAGAACATCTGTTGAACCACTGGATCGAGCATAATGACGGTCATGCCAAAAGTTTTCGAGACCGGGCCGACCAGGTTGAAGAGATTAGCGCTGAGGCAGCTCAGGGGATACGAGAAGCCGCTGAGGTAATGGAAGTGTGCACCCAGAAGCTAAAAGACGCCCTCGCGAAACTCTGAATCTGGTCGATCAAATCAACTTTTTATAAATTTTTTAAATTTGTGCGCGTTTTGAAGATCTTGAAACGGCCTTTGTAATCGTAAATTGGGCCATTTTTTAATAGATATTTCGGGTGTGGGGTGTAAACTACTTAGGCTTGAAGGCGTGAGCTATTGGCATGAGCCAGAAGAAGAAAACTATTACGATTTCTGAAGAACGTCATTCTGTCTTGAGCGCTTTAAGGAAGAAGAACGAGACTTTCGACGGTGCAGTGGGCCGGCTTTTGGAATCCTATTCGTCCAAG
>CAZXBV010000018.1:3706-11468 GCA_964639155.1 uncultured Methanotrichaceae archaeon | reverse complement strand
GGGGGCGTCACAGGTAGAGGTGACTTTATATCGCAGACTCCGTCTCCCACCAGATCGTCGCCCATTTCGTTCGATTTTTGAGAAAAATATAACCGTCTTCCACGATTATATTCTCAGATATGAACTCTCTTACGATCTCTTTTGCCTCTGGAGACGTGGCCCTCAAATTCTCGATCCAGAGGTTTACCGCTTCTTTGCAGCTTGAAAAGGGCTGCTTGTACTCAACTTCAGATATCTCGACGTTGGCACAGATTCCCATATCATAGAGTATGTTGTATAGGCAGACGTATCCAGGACTGGACTTATATTCTTCCTCATAGAGCCGTTTCCATAGCTCGTTGTAGTACCCTGTGTTTCTATTCGCAGAGGTGATGAGATAAACGCGCTTTTTTGCGAGAAGATCCATCTTCTGAAGAGATGCTTTCATGTCTTTCATCAGAAGTGAGTGGGACGCTATCAACACGTCATGTGACTCCATTTCTTCGAAGGGCGTGATATCGTCCCAGAACTTCTTTACGTATCTTATGTTCGAGAGGTTCTCTGATTGAGCGTTTTGTTCCAGGCAGTCAAGCATCTTTGAGGAAGGTTCGATAGCAGTCACACTTTTTGCAATCTTTGCGATGGGTATGGTTAAAGCGCCAGTCCCCGCGCCGATATCTATCACAGTGGATTTGGGGCCCAACCCCATCTTCGATATGGTCTCAACGGAAACGTCCTGGTTAACCTTTCTTTGATTTTCCAGCTGCTTTGCTCTTTTGTCCCAGAAATCGTTGCCGTTGCCATGAAGACGTCTCCACGAGATGTCTTCCATGGTTTCCATCCAAATTTTATTCCAATTTACACTCCCCACCATAGTTTTGATGGGCTTTGTTTACATAGATAAACCAATCGCCTCTCGTATAATATAAAATAGTTCGAAATAATCATATTCTACATTCTCAACTCGCGGGAGAAGAAAATCTTCATCATTTGAGGGGAGGTTCTGGTCATGATCAAACGTTCGATCGAAAGTTCTTGATCTCGTCAGTCCCAAATATGTGTTCAACTCAAAGGCTGAAAGTATGTCATCCACCCCTTCCCAAGTCACCTTGACGTTGGTCCTCTATCTCATCCTTTTCGCCACGCTTCACAGCTTCTTGGCGAGCCTCTGGTTTAAGAGATGGACTCGAAGGGTCCTGGGACCAAAAGTCGATCGGGGGTACCGTTTGGGCTACAACTTGTTTGCAGCCCTTTTGATTGTCCCTCTCCTTTATGGGCTCTATATTTTTCCTGGAGAGGTCCTTTATGTGGTGCCTTCACCTTGGCGCTGGATCTTGATTGCAGGTCAGGGGCTAGCGTCCCTCGGATTTATCAAGACCTTTCTGGAAACTGATCCATTCCAGTTCCTGGGAATTAAGCCTCAGAAAAGGGGGGCACTCGTAGTGACCGGCTTCTATTGCCGTGTCAGAAACCCTTTGTTTCTCTTCGCCTTAATGTTCCTCTGGCTTACACCCTTCATGACCACCAACCTCTTCGCCCTCTACTTGATCGCAACTATCTACTTCTACCTCGGCGCCATTCACGAAGAGAAGCGGCTGGTCGCCGAATTTGGTGATACCTATCGAGAATATCAGCGTCAAGTGCCCATGATCATACCCCAGCTGAGATGCCACACCAAATCTCAGCCGTAGATCTCAACAACTGTCGATCTCGATTACCCACTGAGACCGATTGCTCACCGATTTCGATTGACTCTATATCTCCCATGGATCTCGACGCCCGTAGGTGGCTTCTGTTTCGCCCTTCTTTGAGATCAAAAAGATGAGGGTGATCTCCATGACGGCTTTCGTCACGATTTAACCTCGAAATCGATATCTACAAATGACCTCATCGACCTTATCACCGGCACCCTCTTTGCCACCTCGTCTATCATCGTGGCCAGGATTTCAGGATCGCTCTCCGCTTCTAAGATCACCTTTATGCCGATCTGAGTCACTTCCCATCCGTCGCCTGCCTTCTCCATGACACCTTGGGCTTTGGCGCTGTAAGATTTCAGCGAGACACAGTACTTTTTGGCCCTGGCAAGGGTGGTGGTGAGGACGCAGGCGTTAGCTGCGGCCACGTAGATATCTTCGGGGGAAAGAAAGCCCATGATTCCGCCAAACTCTTTGGGCAAGGCAAAATCGATCTTTTCGCCTGATGGAAAAGAGATATCGCCTTGGGATCCGCCCTTCCATGAAACCTCGTTGGAGAACAGAATTTCTTCAGCCATGGGATGCTTATATGTCGCTCATCATAATTATGACCATCCCACAATTTTCGATTTCAACTGATGGCGAGTGCAGAATTGGTGCATCTTCTCCCTTGTTCCATCGATTTAGAAGCTAGCAAGATGCCTTCCTTCTTTTCGCACATATCACAAGTTATATCGATCTTCGGGACCTCTGAAACTATAGTGTTTAACGATACCTTTCGGACAACTCTCTAACTCGTAAGAGTTTGATATTTGGCCTACTCGTATCGTTAAGCACTATTCTGGCGAAAATCAATCAGTTCTATCCATTTTGTTCTTGACTGTATTTATAAAAGATTTCAACAGAAGGCTCCTTTGCATCGTATCCGAGAACCTCCACCAGGATCGAGTCGTCTTGTTCCAAAATCCTGTATTCTAAACTTTCACTGAGATCGACCCTATCCAACTTAACCTCAAGGGGCAGATAGAAGGTCACATGATATTCGTCCCATTGAGTGCTCACTACAAATTCCAATCTTTGGTAATCTTCCTCTGAAAATACAAGGCAATTCGTCAGAGCGTACAATTCCCCATCTTCGTAGAGGTAATCAGATTGTTCCAAGAAAGGGAGATATCCCAGGTCTTCTGACTCAATGTACCCGACCACAAGGGCATTCCCTCCCTCATCTAGGTAAACTTCTAGTGCAAGACATCTTAATTCTTGCACATTTACGTCGGCTTCTTCAGACTCGCTTCCTGAAGTGATGGCAGGCGCTAAAACAAGTACAATGGCTATGATGGCCAAATGCGACAACCTGATTTTGATCACCTTTGAGATTTCGCCGATCCTTTTCGGCGCGTTTTCTAAGCCCTGGGACATTCCATGTGGCATCCGCCCATATGGTGCGAATCTTCTGCCAACACCAGATAATCACCACCATACTTGCCATGATATATGGATAGCTCGCCTTCGCTGATCCTTGTGCCTTCGCGATAGGTGGTCTCCGTCCTGATGTGACCTACAACCTTTGCATCTCCATCTGGCCACATTCCCCAGTGAGGCTCGATCACTTCGGCTTCCAAGAGGGCTGCATCCTCTGTCAGGTTGATATCGACCAGCTCGTATAGATTCTCGCCAAGCTTCATGTATCCCCTATACAGAAAAGCGCCGTCGTCCACCACATCGGCCTTTTCGATTTCAGCCCTTATCTCTCCGATGCTCTTGTTCTCTCTCAAAAGCCGTCTTATGTCTGAGGGCTGGAGCTGTCTTTGCCTCAATATTTGGACCCTGAGCACGTGGGACTCGTTATCGGCCAGAGCGAAACCTTTGCTTGCCTGTATGACCTCTACTATCATCTGAGGATCTCGTGTCACGGTTTCAATTCTTGGCCCCGGTGGAGCTTTTGTGTCCGCTTGATCATCCTGAAAGGTGCCAAACCCCACTTCTGGACCAGAAAATCCCAGGGGTTCTGCCAACATTCCCGGATGTGCCTTTATCGGCGTTGTAAATCCTGAAATCAAGAGGCACATTAACAGCAGAGCTGTCAGCCCAAGGTTCAGGATTCTACGGTGTGGTCGATCCATCTTGTATCACGTCCACGCATTATTCCACATATCTAATTTTATACATATTTATGTCGCAATCCATGACCTGGCAACCCACATATCAACTTACATATTGTCTTGAAATTTTCTAATCCAAGTAGATCATGCAGCTCTAGACCGAATCTGTTTCAGATTTTAACCTTTCAGAGATCTCTATTACGTTTGTTCGGCCCCATTCTCTTTTTGTTACGATCTTTCGTCTCTCTAATGAGATGATTATTCCTGTAAGTGAAGATTTCGGTATACCAGTCTCATATCTGATATCTGCTTGGGTCATTTTCCCATCGTGTTCGATCAAAGTCTTCAGGACAGACTGTTCTCTTTCAGTGAGCGTTTCCATAACTGCAACCATCTTTGGGGGAATTTGGGAGGCTTTTGTCACATCTTCGCCAGTTTGAGCTGGCACTCCGGCGCGAGCCATCTCGTCCATTTCGTCCAGCTGTTCTTTTGGAGCTGGGCGAGATGCAACCTCTTTTTTCTTTTTCTCCATTTCGATCGCTATGAAGACCGCAAGAGCTGCAAAGGCTAAGACGATGAATAAGATCTGGATTGGAAAACTGCCATCTTCATCAAAAGATCCTGTTTCTAATCCCCCGTCTGATCCCCCGTTTAATTCTCCGCCCAATTCCTCGTCTGGATCTTTTGGTATTGGACGGCTGTATCCGATCGAAATGGAGGGACTTTGGACATCGTATCCATGAAACTCCACCACGAAGGAATCGTTAGATGCGGTAACCAGATACTCCAAGCCGTCAGACCCTTCTATTCTGTTCAGTTTAGCATCGCCAGGCAGGTAAAAAGTGGCTTGATACTCGTCATAGTAAGAATCTACCTCAAGCTTCGTCTCCCAGTCGTCGCCGTACTTCCAGGTCAATGAGTTTGTGATCGCATATATCTGGCCGGTCTCGTTCTCGTACTGGTATTGAGACGTCTCTAAAAAAGGCAAGCCCACTATCTCTTGAGCGTATCCCGTCACCAGGGCTTTCCCGTCTTCGTCCACGTATGCAGTCAGAACGAGAATATTGGACCCGAAATCCTCTGAAAGAATACTATCCTCGTCCTCTGCCCAAACGTTGTGTCCCTGAGTGATGAGGATCGTAAAAGTCAGGATTATCAACGAGCACGATCTGGATTTTTCCATCATCCTTATCCTTTCTCAATGCCTGCTTTTCCTTTTGAAGTCTGTTTGGATATACTTAAATCGGGTAAACTACCCCCCTATTAAAAGAGGGGGGTAGTTTACGGTTAATATCTGATCTACCATTATGTCAACGTTGACTTTCAGCTTTAAATGCTGTTCGACTCAGATGGCGGGGAATATGCGCTAGACGGACGCATCCCTCCCACGACTAAAGTCGCGGGTAATCCTGCGGCGTTCGTCTTGAAATGGAACGCATGCTTGGCAATGTGCCAAAATATTCTTGTCTGCTTGTCGCTCTCTTTTGCACATACCACAAGTTATATCGATCCTCAGGACCTTTGAACCTGACATGGATCTGACAGTCTTGATTGCCTTAATTGCTCTGGCCACGCTTCTTTTGGCGTTCCTCTTGGCCTTTGTCTGGAAGTTTATGATCAAAGATCCGGCTTTCTGGATGGCTGCGGGCATCATTTTCACAGACATGAACCGTTACGGAAAGGCGCATGGCTGTTTTGAAAGAGCCGTCAGGTTACAACCCACATACTTTGATGCCTGGAGCAACAAGGGCCTTACCCTCTACGAACTGGGCCAATACGAAGAATCCATCCAGAGCTACGACAAAGCCTTGGATCTGAATCCGATCTTTGGCCAAGGTTGGTACAACAAAGGTCTTGCCCTAGAGAAACTCGGCCGAGAGGTCGAGGCAGAAGACGCATTCCAGAGGGCCGAAGATTTGGGAGTCAAATAGATCGATGCTTTAGGATGTCTGCGATCATGACTTTGATGATATCCGGCCCTTGAGAAATTCAATCAGATCTGGATCGAGGGGCCCGAGTGGTCGGAGAGTTATCATCTTGCAATCTGGCGAGAAAGTTCCACCCCTGAGAGCTTTTTCATGGACGTTTTGAAAGATCCGAGCGGAAGGGGGCGAAGTTTCGAACTTGAGGTATCTTCTTCTAGTTTCGAAACTTCTGAGGATCCGATCTCGCGGGGACGTTGGATAGATGATATCAGCTTCAAGAAATCTGGAATCTCCATCTCTTCTAC
Organism: uncultured Methanotrichaceae archaeon; assembly: GCA_964639155.1. GTDB lineage: Archaea > Halobacteriota > Methanosarcinia > Methanotrichales > Methanotrichaceae > CAYWZG01. The sequence goes on along the minus strand of CAZXBV010000018.1, from coordinate 5,463 downwards.
CTGCACTGTCTGGTTGTATTCATGGCGAGTAGTCGAATCGAGATTTAAATATATCATGATGTTCGTGTTGTCTTCAAGAGATGCAGATTCGAATATGTATCCCGTCGTGTTTTGCTTCTTAGGTAGATACGTCTCCTTGGAGATCCAGAGGATCTCTTCAAACTCCATGGTTACGTCAACATCCTCGTAGGTTTCTGATAGGTCTAGATCGTCACCATATTCTGGCGTATAACCCATTTGCCCACCCAACAGATCTGAAATATCCCCTGTTGTGTTGGGGACCATCCTGAGTTTGTAACAATCCTCACCATCAATCATTTCAGACCCGATCAATTCGATCGCCAGGTAATCATCCAGGGAAAGTTCCGTCAACATGTTCTGTCCATCTTGCATATCCTGCAAATCACCAAGTTCGGAGAGACCTTCTGCTTCCGAGAGGTCCATGCCCTCCCAGACGCCATCGACTTTGATATAAATAGAATCCCCTAAAATATAAATCTCAGTTTCTTCAGTTTCAGAATCCATAGTGAGTGATACGTTTGCATAACCGAGATCTTCAGTGAACCTCATCTCCATCTCCATCAAGAATAGGTCACCCAATTCTTCTGAACCCATGGTCATTGCCATGTATATGTTTCCTGCAGAACTGGTGACGTTGACCTCTTCCTCAGAATAAATATTCACATCGATGCACATCAGTGGTAAAATAAAAAGTTCTGAGCTTCCCATCATGGACATGTTCATATTCCCCATCGTTACGGTCCGAACCGTATCCACTTCGTCCATCGCACAGCTCATCAACTCAATCAAATCTTTTGCAGTGTAGTCCTCAAAATGCTGAGATGAGTCCCCTTCATCCATCCAGATATCGTTAACAACCTCCGCCCCTTCGAGATTGAGATTTTCAACAACAGCTTGTGCATCGATCTCAATCTCTTTGAGAACTGTATCTTGGGTTACGTCGGTTTCGTTGGGGTCCATCGCTCCTGCCAAAACTATGTACATAATAATGGATAGCAAGATCAAAACAACTATGCCCATTCTTGATGATAATACGTAAGCCACAATATTCACTTCCGATGATGTGGATGTCACTGCATCTCTATCTATTTTTACCTTTTGCACATCCCACAATTACGTTGAAACGATATGCATAAAGGGAATATATCTTCGATAATGGCGAATAATATTATTAAGTAATGGGCCCTAAATATCGAGATCTATCTTCACAAAATTGGAGCTTCACTTAGATATGTGGTTGCTGAAATATAAATATGATATTAAATTTATATAAAATCGTAGGAGGGGCATTCATATGAGAAATAACGTGGCGCCAAAACTGGGACGTTAGATCACCCAGATATCATCGCCACGATTCTTTGATCCAGCTCCTCTACAGCCTTGCTCAGATCCTCATCCTCGTCTTCGCCCTTCAAGAGTGCAAGATCCCTCCGCAATGGCCCCACCTTGAATGTCGCCTCTTGCCTGGTGAGACCTTTCGCCTCCAAGGCCACCGCTTCCAATCGCTCCATCTTTTTCCATTCGCCCCCTGAACGGCTCAAAACCTTCATGAGATTGGAAAGGGCCAACGCCACAATCTCTCCTTTTTTCGTCAGTTCCAGCCGCCTGATTCTGCCTTCAGGCCGAGACCGAACCAGGCCCATATTTTCCATCTCAGAGAGTATCTTGATGGTGTGGGAGAGGGTAGAATCGATCACCTTGGCTACCTTAGAGGCGTAAGCCGGATCGAGATCTCT
>CAZXBV010000018.1:0-3606 GCA_964639155.1 uncultured Methanotrichaceae archaeon | reverse complement strand
TTCAGCGGCCCCTTTTGGCAGGTTCAAAACATCTGAAGTTGCCACATAACTGCTTTTAATCTGGCTTTTGACGGGAAAGTGAGTCTCTTTTGCAATCCAAACGGTCCAGCCCATATCACTTCCAACTTCGAAAAGCCCAGTCATGTTTATCATGAGCAACAGCCTGGGATCGATTGAGCTTATCTGCCCTGCCATCACTCCATAAGCAGTATCATCGTCAGGTACCACCTTGAACCGGTAAGCGTCAATCCCATTGACCTTCTCAGACATCTCAAACTCAATTTGGGATCGATCGATGATCTCTTCTAAGTGGCCCACCTGGTTTGCCTTCTCCATAATGTATTCAGGATCTGACTGTCTCAGCTTGATCCAGTTTGTCCCCACCCTTTGGTAGGTTATGTTCTCCACATAGTAGCTTTCCATAGTCTGATTGAACTTTTGATCAGATTTTAGTGGCTCTCTGGCAAGGGTTGTGGCCTCCCAAGATCTGTGTCCGATGAGATCAACCACACCACCCCATTCCAAAGAAATAGTCTCACCGTCAACTGATCCCTCGCCCGAAAGATTGTTGAACTGGACCGTCTGATCCATATCTATCCTGAATTTGTAAGTCGTCACATCCTTTGTGGCCTCTGAGACCATCGACTTTGTTTCTTCCTCGCTTGGAGCTGCCTCGTCTCCGATGCAACCGGCAAAGACTGCTATTGCAAGGACGATCACAAATATCACTCGTTTCATGTAGACCCCTCCCCCCTCAATTGACAAACTGCCACACCTTTTATCTCGACCCTGAACTCCGATCGGTGAAGTTGGTAAGACTCCAAAAGATCAACAAAATTGGATTGCACTCAATATAATTTGTGCAAAACGCTGACCCAATATCTTGCCAAGAGGCATGCCTCTAGTTCTCTTTTCGTCTCCGTTACTCACCTCTAATCAGGCAGATCTCTCGAACCGTTCACCTGTAATCATCTCAAAGAGCTTGACGTAGATCTGACTGGTCTGATCGATCACATCCTCGGGCAGCGCCGGAATGTCAGGCTCGGGATTTCCTGCGTCTCTTGCATCGTAAAGCAAGTCTTTATACCCGATTCTTCGATAGTACTGCCGGACGTATTCCTTGCTCAGGTCGACAAATTCCCCTTCTTCGTAGCGATCTTTGGCCCAAAAACGATCTTCGTCTGCGGTCCCGTAGACATCCACCACCATTGGGTTTCGATCCTCATCGAATCCAAACTCCTTTTTGCCGTCCACGTGAATGAGGCCCCGGGGCTCCACCTCTCTTTTTATGTCCTCGTCTATCTTGAGCACGATCTCTCTGATATCGTCATACTCAGAAGGATTCAGGCCAGATATCTCCAACGCCTCTTTCTTGTCGAGGAGACGATCCACTCGTTCCAGCTTGGTTGAAACCTCAATATAGGGCTCTGGCAGAGGTTCTCCATATTCCACCCGGTGGCTACTCTGGAATCCGAGATCCTGAGGCCCAAGGTCGCCTCGTTTGACCCGATCGTGAAGCGATCCTGCCACGTACCATCTGCATATGACTTCCAGCGGTATCAGGCAGTTTTTTGTCTTGGAGGTGATATTCTCGGGACTTATCACGTCCACTTTCCTCACGAAAACTCTGTTGGGCGGAAGAAACTTCTCAAAATGGGTGGATATTCCCATCTTCTCGGCTCGTTGGAACCAGTAAACTCCTTCTCGACAAAGTGTCTCTCCCTTGTTGGGAATGAGGCTTGGTATCACCTTGTCGAAGACGGATATCCGATCCGTGAACTTGAACTCCAACTCTCGACCAAGGTCGTAGACCTCCTTGACCGAGCCTCTCCTCAAAGGCTTGCGTTCCATCAATGGGCCTACATCCTAGGGGGGGATAATCCTTTTGCTTTCTGGCCGCACATTCTTTCTGCCCTCAACCTATTAGAACGATATTTCCGGCACCGCTATCCATCTCTATATACAAGGTGATGTCGGACTGATCTTGGGCCTCGTTCACGTAGCGATTATCATCTCGTCTTAAGCCCTCGTACGTGATCGTTCCAAGTCCCGATCGAGGGGCAATGCTTACGCCTACATCAATTGGAAGCTTCAGGGTGATGGTCCCCATCCCGTTTTGAATCTTCGCCACCATGTCTTCATTCCAGTCGCCTCTTAGGTCCAATATCGCGTTGCCTGCGCCCATCTTTAGATCGAGGCGTTTCAAAGACTGGTTTCCAGTAAGGTTCACGTTCAAATCGCCAGCCCCCGAATCGATCTCTAAACTTGCCAGAGACATGTTATCAAGATCGAGTTTGGCCTCGCATGCACCCAGTTTCACGCTTAGATCTGTCACAGCAGTCTCATCAAAGCTGAGATCCCATTGATACACAGCATCATTTTTTAAAGTTATGATATTCTCGTCGGGCTGTTTTATCGCCAGATCACCCTGACCTTCTTCTACCCTGTAATCGATATCTGGCTTCCATTCGGCCACGTTGTACAGGAACACCGCATTCAAAAGATCGTCAGAACCACCCGAGACACTCATCTCGCCGGTTCTCATCTCGATGGAGACTCGGACCGAGTCAGCGCCCCCAAGGCCGACAGAATGATACTCTTCCTGAAGGTCGCCAACGTTCGGTATTTCTGTCATCTCTGCAACCTCAGTCACTTGGGCCACTCCCGTTTCGTCCATCTCAAGACAGACGCAATTGATGGCGAAAGTCATCATGACGAAGAGGGATAAGATCAATCTCAATATCTTGCTCAAACCAAAGTCACCCCTATGCATAGAAGCTTTGATCTCAACGTATAGTCGTAGAACTGATTATAGTCGAGAACCGATTAGGCGATACTAATCGGTTCTCGCCAGAATAGTTCTTAACGATACGAATAGGCCAAATCTCAAACTCATACGAGTTAGAGATTTGGCTAAAAGGTATCGTTAAGCACTATAGATAGAAACTAATTGGCACTCAACTATAGCTTTTGAAGAATGTCACGAGCGCTTCTGGAAAAAATAATGGACTTGACGGGATTCGAACCCGTGGCCTCTACCTTGCGAAGGTAGCGATCTACCCCTGATCTACAAGCCCACCGCTAAAAAGGGATTTTTAGAGCAGTCCCAGCTCTGCGACTTCTACAGACTGGATGCCTTCTATTTTGGCAATGGCTGCTTCCAACGCATCGGTACCGGTGATGTTCTCGGCCATGATCACCGCTACCATCAAGGCTTTGAGCCCGAAGGCCACAGGTTCTTCCACAACGGCGTGAATCCTCACACCTTCAGGAATTATGTTCTCAATATCTTTGCGTACCCGTTCCAGGTCCACATCAGTGCCTTCTGGCATGATCTTAAGTTTCGCAGCGACTTCACCCATCAGACCACCTCAAGGACCTTCAAATCCACAGTTAGGACATTTGTAGGGGTTGCTCTGCTTCCTGCATCTGTTGCATCTCAATACGACTTCACCGCAGTTGGGACAAGGGAACTTAGCGCTGCCACTCCCCACCAACATTATTCCGCATGACATGCATCTTTCTGATATTTCCGTCATGTTTATTCTCTCTACGTGGTTTGATCGATCCTGGGCTATAAAGTTTCCCGCGAGTTAGGACCCTTTC
>CAZXBV010000017.1:0-11743 GCA_964639155.1 uncultured Methanotrichaceae archaeon | reverse complement strand
CTTATCCGGCCGACAGCTTCTGTGGGGACGCCTATGATATCTTCCATCAGGATCTTGTCGCCTGATACCACGAGCTTCACAACGTCGCGGGCAACTTCTTCGCCGTCGATGTAAACGTTCAGTTCACACATAATGACTCACCTTGAATTAGAAATTGAATAAGAATATGGCGGACCCGGTGGGATTCGAACCCACGACCCCCGGGTTAGAAGCCCGGTGCTATATCCTGGCTAAGCCACGGGCCCGCTCGTTTCAAGATTAGGTCGCAGTTGGGGGCATCTGTCCCAGCGACTGTTTGAGCTGCTCCTGAAGCTGGTTAAACCGCGTCTGGATTCGCTCTTCTTGCTTTGAGAGGGTCTTTAACCGCAGGTCCAAGACGTCCTTCTTCTCTTTAAGGTCTTCGATCATCTTGGTCCTGTCTGCTCTAAAAAGGACATCTCCCACGCTCTTATATATAACCGCTGCTTCGTCGCTGGTCTCTAACTCTTTGAGCGCGGCCTCACTTTCTCGCAACATCATTTCCATTTGGTTTTTCTGGCCCATCAATGCTTGTGCCTGTTGCTGAATCTGTTGGATCTGCGCTACCTGATTTTGTATCTGTGGTGGCAATTCGGTGCTCATTATTATACCCTCACCATTTCCCATGAAATTTTGATTAATCTGACCCAGGTGTTCAAAGCGGCCCTGAGTGAGACGACGTCCTCGCTTTTCACGATCAGCCTGATACCTTCAGGGCACTCCTTGAGGCGAACTTCGCTCCTCTGGATGTGATCTTCGGTCTCTGGAATCAAGGCCTCGTAAACGGCCTTTGGATCTTCCAGCTCGAATATCAGATCAGCGTGCCCTTTCATAACCCTTCAGCCTGAGTATCGTCTCTTGGCCGTCCACGAACTCGATCTCATCGTGACCCACCCTGATAGTCCTTACATCCCCGTTCTCAAGGGTCCATTCAAGACCAAAAAACTCGGCCAGGGTCTTGGCAAACTCCAGATCGCCTGTAACCCGAGGCCTTTGCCTCTTGAGCTTTTGAACTCGTGTTTCAGAAGATACAACGAAACAGATCTCTTCTTCGCGATCTTCCGTCCTTTTGACGATGCCCCGAGGACTGCCGTGGTCTTCGACCACCAACATCCAGACCTCGTCAGGATCAAGGCTGCTTTTTCCCCGGGTCAAGTAAGGAACGCCCAGAAACCCTGCTAGGGTCTTGGCAAACCGCCTAGATCTGGGCGAGGGCTTTCGCGACGTAGTGATCTGCATCAGACCGCTTTCATCCGTTTAACCGTGGTGGGCCGCTCCTTCATCAGTATCCTGTGACCACAGTAGGGACACCGGATGCCGCTGTACTCGTAATCGACCTCCACAGTCTTCTTGCATCTGGTGCACCTATAAGCCACTCAATCCGCCTCCACTACCCTCTTGACCGATCTTGCAACCGACTGCCCAACAGAGGTGACTGGTATGTAAGTGCCACCAGCAAAGGTATAACCGCATTTGGCGCATCTCCAGATAGCAGTGCCCTCCCTTTTAAGTTTGGCACGCCCGCATTTGGGGCAGTCGTATTTCTTCTTGCTCTTCTCTTCAATATCTGCGATGAGCTTCCTGATTTTCGTGCCGTACCTGGGCCCGAAACGTCCTGCCGATCGGGTCTTCCTTCCCTTCTTGAATTTCTTGACCATGATTATACTTCCAGAAACTTCTCCCGGATCTCGTTAGCCATCTCACATGATATATCAACGATGCGGTAGACTTGTTCATTGCTCAGGAAACCGGGCCCGCGCTTCTGCATACCACATATGCATCCGTTAGCGGTAGTTATCACCGTGAGCTTTGTATCTGCTACCGATTCTTCGTCCGTATCCGGATCAAACATGATAGCCTCATCGAAGACCACCGCGGTGGTTGCTATGGGTATGTCCCTCACTGGCAAGGGGTAATCTTCGCCAAGGCCGTATTGTGCGGCCGGGATCTTTGCGGTCAAGAGAGCTGCGATCGCCCCCAAGCTTGCCGCATCCATCAGGTTCCCGCAATCGTCAAGGATGTGAATGTCTATGAATATAATCCAGACCTTTTCGCCTGGCGTTATGCACAAGGCTTCCAGGTCCAAAGCGCCAGACTCCCGAACGCCTCTGTCCACCAACCGAGCAAGTTCAATCCCCATCTCGTTGGGTGGTCCTGGCTCAAATTTGGGGGATGCCAGGGGAACTAGCTCTGCATTGGTGATTATGACACCCTTATTTGGAGAATCAGAGTAAGGCTCACCAGGCTGAATCTTTACGCCCACCATAACCTGGGTGTTTCCAAGCTTGACGAGAGCGCTGCCATCGGCCTTTCTTATGATTTCCTGCTCAAGTTGTACCTCGCGATATTCCTCAAAGGACCTTCCATCGGCCCGTTCGCTTTTGAGGACTAAGTGATAGAGATAGTCCTTCCTGATGTCGGATATGACGTCATCACTCATATACTTCGACCCCCCCGGCAACCTCGTTGGACTTCTCTCCACTCATCTTGCGATATTTATCTGATAGGGCCTTTCTTTGGATATCGTAGATCTGCCGGCACCCATTCTTGGCCAACTCCAACGCCTCGCCAAACTCCTCCTGCGTGAAGTTTCCGTCCATCTGCAAGAGGCTTATCTCGCCGCTGGGCGTCATGGCGATGGGCATGTCTGCTTCCCCGAAGTTGTCTTCTTCTTTCATCAGGTCGAGCATTATGTGGCCACCGGCCTTGCCCGCAGCACATGCAGATACGAGGCTCGTCATGGGAATTCCGGCATCGGCCAGAGCTACTGAAGCCGCGTTGATTCCGGCCGTTCTCGTGCCTGCGTCTGCCTGCAGGACTTCTACGAATATGTCTACAACCGATCGCGGAAAGTACGCAGTCAGTATAACCGGTTCCAGCGCTTCTCGGCTGACTTTAGACACTTCGTGGCTCCTTCGGTCGGGACCTGGCCGCTTTCTTTCCTCTACCGAAAAAGAGGCCATGTTGTACCGGAATCTAACGATGGCACGAGTCACCTTTTGAAGATGTCGAGGATGAACTTCTCGGGGACCGTAGACGGCTGCGATGACCTTGTTGTCACCCATCTCGATGTAACAAGATCCATCTGCCCTGGAGAGAACGCCCACCTCAATTTTTATCGGGCGCAGTTCGTCCGGCCGCCTCCCGTCCAATCGAAATCCATTTTTTAAGAATGATAAGTCTTCGTCCATAAAGATCAACTTCTGGCCTCTTTCTCAGTCGTGAGAAACTCCGATATCCTGTCGGTAAGCCCTGTCGTGTGGGCTTCTTTCTCTATTATGTGTATGGTCTTCAGGGCCAGATCCATATCTTCTTCGTTCCCGTCGACCCAGATTCTGCCGTTTTGCCCCACGAATATGTCACATTTAATTTCTTTCTTTAACATATTGATCATGGAGCCACCTTTTCCTATAAGTCGGGGTACCTTGGTGGGGCTTATCTCCACTACCCGTCCTTTCTTCAGGATTCCAAGCCTTCTATCGTTCAGGGTGATCTCCACCTTCATCGTGGGGTCCACGTCCTTCACTTTGGCCATCACAGTGCTCCCTATTCGGAGGTATTGGGTCATCTCGCTCAGGTCGATTTTCTTAGGATACTCAGATATGTGAAGCAGCCCTTCATAGGGTGAGTTTATGTTGATAATCCAGTTGGAAAATACGATGTCGTCCACGACCCCGATTACGGCATCTCCTGGGGCCGGGATGTACTTTCCGGCGAGGGGTATGACCCTCACCTTGTCTTTATAAGTGCTGACAAGACCGTAAAGAAGCGAATATACCTTGTCGTCCTTTACGTAGGTGCCTTCTCCCGCTTTTTCCGGGTCTTCAGATATAAGGTCACCTGGCACGACCACATCACGATACATAAAATCCATTCCAAAGTCCTCTGTCAAGTCGTCATCGTTTCAGAAGCTTCGTCTCCGCTCCTCCCTTGGAGAGCTTGTTGACCAAGCCATAAAATTCATTCTGAAGTCCGGCTGGGATTCGAATCACGCCGACCCACGCCCCATCGTTTTGCCATTGTTCCTTTCGAAGTTTACCGAAGGCTGCGATCTCGCCATAGGACTTGGCGGCGTATTCTGCGGGGATCTTGACAGCGACGCTCACCTCTTCGAACCTTATGGGAATTATGGGCCGGATCGCCTTCATGGCGATGTCGACCAACTCTTCGACCGACTTTGAGGGGTCGATGTTGACGCGACCTTCTTCCATCGCCCGTTCGATCCTGATTGGTGGATGTGGGGTTCCGGTCTGAGGATTGATGCCGTTTCTGGCGATGATGGTGACGACCTGTCTTCGCTTGTTCTCGATGATCTTCTTCCTCTGCTCGGCGGTGAGCTGGATCTCGCCTTTCTTTATGATCTTGGTTGTGATTGAGACCATGTCTGTGGTCCCGAAGGCCTTTTTGAGATCCTCTTCCGAACTGCGATCGCCACGGCTTGCGTTTTCGAAGATGTCTTCGACTGCCAAAATATCTTCAACATTCAGATCTTCACCCTGGCGGAGAGAAAAAGCGCCTTCAGGATCAACCAGAACCTCAAAGACGATACCATGGCTCTTAAGTCTAGCCGTTACTGCTTCCTCCAGGGTTACCATAATTCAAGCCTCTCCTTCACCTTCTTCGTCGAGCTGAGATTTCATCTGCTCCACACGCGCAGCAACGTCTGATTCATCGAGCTTGCGGAAGGATCGATCTTCAAGAGTTATAACGCCGATCTCGGTAGTGGCGGCATCGAACTTGTCTTCAGACGCCTTGTAGAGCGCCTCAAGGCCCAATATAATGGCATCATCGCAGTTCATCTCCTCGTTGTACTTCTCTTCGAAAAGCTCCATGGCGGTGGCTCGACCTGCCCCGATCCCGGTCGCTTTGTACTCGAGGAGTGCCCCACTCGGATCAGTTTCAAATAGCCTGAACTGATCGTCATCTACTCCAACGATCAAAAGGGCGGTTCCAAATGGCCTGACCCCGCCGTACTGTGTATACGTCTGCTTGAAGTCGCAGATGCGCTTTGCCAGTACTTCGACCCCTATGCTCTCGTCGTAGACGAGACGGTTTATCTGGGCTTCCACTCTTGCCCTGTCGATCAGAACTCTGGCATCGGCTACGAGCCCAGAAGTGGCAGCGCCTATGTGCGAGTCTACTTGGAATATCTTCTCTATGGACTCGGGCTCCATCAACCGGCTGGAAATCCTTTTGTCCACCAGAACAGCTACGCCGTTGACCGCCTTTATTCCCACGGCGGTGGTGCCTCGTCTCACAGCTTCACGAGCGTATTCCACCTGAAACAGTCGTCCGTCCGGGCTGAACACAGTAATAGCTCTATCATAACCCATCTGAGGTGCCATCTGCATTAATATCGCCTCCACGCAAATCAAAAGAGGTCAGTCCCACGTATCTGGTACCCGATCTTTCGGTTATCGCCTGGTCATCTGGATATATATCGATCTCACGACCACGAACACGCGCAACTGATCCAGAAACTGGCCCCAAATCGACTTTTTTCTTATCTTCATCAATCTGTAAGATCGATTTTGGTATATACTTTTCTGTTGCAGCTTTGATGGTACCCGACACGCCCCGAAACCTCACTGCCACCCTCTTACTTCCAACAAACGATACTGTTGCGAGAACTGCTCTGCATTCCTCGATTCGTTCGTGTGAACACCGAATCAGTCCGAACCGACCATCGAAAGATATGAGCCTTAGCTGGTTTTTAGAGGCGCCCAAGTCCCCCAAAAGCGACATTTGAGCAGAGTACATCTCGCCCAAAAGGTCGCCCTTCTGGATCACATCTTCAGAATCAAGCTCGAAGGCTATGTACCTTCTGCGTTCACGAAGCACGGGAAGCCAGCTTCTCAAAGCAGCTCCACCCCCGGAAGGATCCATTTTTTCCTGTTGAGGGCCAGAATGGACCCTGGAAAGGCGAGCGCATCTTTGGCCACTTCGCCCTCCAGACCGAGAAGGTTAGCAAGGGCGGCCAGTTCTCTTGGCGCCCTCAGGTCTAAGTGCGAGTAGGCACCGGCAGTTATCATGAGTCCGAGATCGAACTTTCTGATCAGCGCGAGGTCCTTTTGGATCGTGTTCATCCATCTAATCCTGGATCCGCCTCTGAACTTGATCAGGGGGCCCAGATCAAGACCTATGGCCACTTGGTTATCCTTGGCAGCCTTTGCAGCGGCAACTCCCAACTTTTTTCCGTCCTTTTGAGGATGGACCAAAAGGTCCACGTTTGGATCCTCGCAGGCGGCTCTGTTGATTTTATCTTGGCCGCCATGTACTGCCAAAAAATCAACTCGACCTCTCATCGAGGCCACCTTTTGGTGCAGTACCTGAGGGTTTTTGGCCACAAGTTCAGTGCCCCAGGCCACCTCGATTCCCCCAACTGACTTTGCGCCATCAGTTCCGATGACGGGACCCGAACTTGAATGATTGCAAACTATTATTCCAGCATAGCCCAGACGTTTGGCAACCAATGCCAGTCTGCTGGGCGAATCTGAACCTTCTGGGAGGGCGTGAAGGTTGCACTCATAATATCTCATAAGAGTGCCTCAGCGATCTTCACGGCTTTCTCTCGTCGAGCCGGATAAGATTCAATCCGAGTGCAGACGTGGATCGAGTCGCCAAAGTCAGTCAGATGAGACTCGCCCTTGTAGGCTGCCTGTTTATCGAGCCGGAAATGAAGCTGGCATTCTTCGTCAACCCTTTTGGGAAGTTCCTTGCAAAGTCGATCCATTTCAAGTTTGGGGATCTCTTCCTTAAGTTTCTTGAAGAAAGCTAACCCCTCTTTCTTGTTCAGGGTGGCGTCCAGGATCTCAATCCTGTTGCCGTAATGGCCTTTGGCTTTGGTAGACGAAATCGACTCATTCAGAACGAAAAGGGAGAGAGCCTCTCTTACCCTCTCCGCCTCTTCTGTGGAGGCGACGAAAGCTCGAAAGGTCACTCTGTGGATCAAATCACTTTCCTCTAGAACCCTTGGCTCTTATGCTGGGACGGATCTTCTCGGCCCCGACGCCACTCGTTCTCAGGCCGCGGCCACGCTTACCAGAACTGGTCAGACCTCGTTCTGCTCTTCCGGTGTGGGCGCCCTTTGCGATCCAACTTAGCTTGGGGTCAGACATTATGACCGGATGATGCGGGTCGACCAATATAATCTCAAACCACTTGTGCTTTCCATCTTCGCCCACCCAATAGGAGTTGAGAACTTCCATGTTGGGGTGTTTGCGGCTGGCGCGCTCCTCTGCAATCCTCTGGAGACTCTTGCCAGGCGTCATCTTGTGCATTCCCATGTGTTTAGTACGCCTGCCGCGAATATACCTGGATTTACGCCGACCGCCGCGCCTGATCTTCACCCTAACGACGGTTATACCTTGTTTGGCCCTATATCCAAGGGATCGGGCACGATCAAGCCTTGTTGGGCGTTCAATCTTCTGAACGGCCGCCTCTCTACGCCACTCTATGAGCCTTCCTTGTCTCAGCTCGCCTACATAACTTTCTTTAGGCGTCTTCCACGCGTCACGAATGTACGAATAAAAAGACCTCAATCACTTCACCTCTGCCTGGTTCGACCACTGTTTGGATCACATTCCAGGCCGCCCCTCATCTCAGCTTATAACAGATAAACCTTTTCCGATATTCGGCCGACCGATAGGTGGCCACGACCGATTTCAAGATGGCAACCGTATCCATAATATTCCGTTTACAGTTTTTCAGACAACAGGCCTGGTCTTGGCCCCTCTGATTCGTCTGTGGTGAAATGGGGCTTGAGCTTTCCTTTCACCTTGACCCTCGTGTAGATGAGCCTAGCCTCTCTTTTTAGCAAAGGCTGGAATGATTCAGCCTCTTCATCGCCAAGCTCGATCAATCCTTCCGTCCCCGAGAGCCAGTTGAAGATCCGGACCTCGTTTACGCTTCTCACCCGCTTTAAGGTGGATGCGTTCATGCCCTCGTCGATGTAAACGGTTTTGCAGTCTTCTGGAGACCAACCAACTTGTCTATGTACCACTTCGAGGACTGTGACGGGGATCTCTTCGCTCACCTCTGGTTTTGGATAAAGCTTTGTCAGCCTGTTTAGATGACCCTCGCCCGAGGCGACGAGTATCTTCTTTCCCTTCTCAGAGCCAGCAGGGTTACCGGGACTCTTGAAACCCTCAGGTTCTACGTTCTGGCTCTTTTGCTCTCCATCCATCGCCTTTTTTGCCTCCACAACCTTTTCGACTTCCAACACTTTTTCGATTTCGTTCATCTGCCAGCCACCCTCAAACACTCCAGGCAGAATCTAATGGTTGGCCTCGTAATCGATCCTCTTTTTGAGGATGCACCTTCCACCCCTCGTTCCGCCAAGAGGATTTCTCGGAGTTCCCATGGAATTCATGCACCGGGCCATCACGGCAGCGCCTCGGGCCAGGCCATCGTCCACGAAGACCACGTTCTTTTCAGGCTCGTCATAGAGCTTTAGTTTTCCGATCTCTTCTAGAATCGTATGAGGCTTGTTTCCGCTGATTCCTGCACGACCCGTTATGCCGATAGCAGTCTTGCCAGAGACGAGACCTTCTTCAATTGCAACCTGGATCAGTCTTCGGGTGGTTAAGGCTGCAGATACGTCTAAGGCGGCAAAGAGTGTGTTTAAGCCCTTGTCCTGGTAAATCTCCCTGCCAATCTGGGTGAGCTTGTTCAGCTCGCTTCCGTTTTCGCCCACGTCACACCCTATCAGAACTACCCCAATCTTCTGAGCCGCAGAGGCGTCAACAGGAACGCTGCCGTACCTGGTCCTGCCCGCGGGAACTTTCTCGATCGTTATGTGTTCGTCGATGACCTTGCCATAATCTCTGGCGTTCTTATCGATTTTGACCTTCTTTCCCGTGAAGAGGTCAAGAGTAGTTCCGGTCTGTGGATCGACCTGGCCGGTTCCTTGGATCAAGGCGTCAGGTATCGCGCCTGCAAATCCGCAGAAGTTGCCGATCGTGCTGGCGTAGGGAAGATCCGAGCTTGTAATCCTTCCATCGAGCGTGGTTCCAAAGTCGAGGCAAAGGCAGGGGTTACGAAAGTCCACGTCGGTCCACTTGGACCCTTCTTTGATCCCGGCGGTGGCAAGTTCTCCTTCCATCTCATTGGCCACGATCTCAACGCCGGTTGAGCCTTTGGGCGGAAATACCGAAGCCACCGGGCCGTTGAAGACTATTTTTTCCATGAGGCTGAAAGGCTTGAACTTGTCTGGAATGTTGTGGATTGACATGGCAGGGGTCATGAGCCTTGGGGGAACGCCAGCGATTAAGCAGCCGTCAGCGAGGGCCTGAATGAAGGTTCCCACCTCATCCGGTGAGGTGAACCCAGCCACAACGCCGGTCGAACGCACGACGAAGTTGAGATCTGTTTTCAGATCCAGTCTGGCCGTCTGATGGCTCTTAATGAGCGTATCTCTTACCAGCTCTGAGACGGATTCCCTTGTCAAGGGTGTTCCGGTGAGGGTGTGGGCGAATACGTCTTCGTCGGGTTTGGGCTTTCGCACGTCCCGTGTCATCTTGACGGTCTTGTTCACGATGAGGGTCTGGCCTTTCTCCATGTTGGTGGCGGTGAGGATCGATTTTGTGGTGCTGTTCCCCACCTCTACTGAGGCTACGATGTAGTGGGGCTTCCTTTTCAGCTCCAGGATATTGATGGGAGGGCTTTCGGCGATCCTGGGTTTGGGTTTGGACCTGAAAAGGCGACTGGTAAAGCTCATGCTCTCACCCACGAACTTTCACAGGATAAACTCTTCGGGCCCCAATTCTGTCATGTCCTACAAACATCAACTGCTTTGCTAACCATAAATCAGTATGTGGCCTGCCAAAATAAGGATAAAGAAGAATACAAATAAAACTTATTTAAGTGCGAAAAGTCGGACTCATTTGTATTTTCTGTAAATTTCTCGCATGGTTTCTCGGTGCATCGAGGCCATGACGTCACCAAGAATCCCCATCACAAAAAGCTGAAAGCCCACTATGATCAGTATCGCGGTCAGGATTGTGAGGGGGATGTGATCGATGTGGCGAAGCCAGTCTCTTACCACACATAGACCCACGATAAAACCGGCCGCGACGAAGAGCGATCCTATCAGGCCAAAGTAGAATAGAGGGTTATGGGTCTTGGCCATCCTGTAGATTGTGGCAGAGATTCTGGCACCGTCTTTCAAGGGGTTGAGCTTGGTCTTGGTGCCGGTCGGCCTCTGTCTGTAGGTTATGGGCACCTCAGCTATCCGAAGGCCCTTTTTTACGCTTTCGATGGTGATCTCGGTCTCGATCTCAAAACCTGACATGGTGAGGTCGAACCTTCTTACGCTTTCCTTCGTGAAAGCCCTGTAACCTGTCAGGATGTCGTTTAGTGGGACGTCGTAGACGATCCTGAAAAAGAAGTTGATCAGCTTGTTTCCGGCCATGTTGAGCTTGGTGAGGGCGCCTTCCTGGAGGTTGCCAAACCGGTTTCCGATCACGTGATCTGCCCGGCCCGCCATCACTGGATCAAGGAGCAAGGCCGCCTCTGAAGGAAGGTAAGTTCCATCGCCATCTATCATCAGGATGTAATCTGACTCTATCATCTCGAAGGCTTCTTTGAGGGCTTGACCCTTGCCGGTTCCCTCTTGGATAACGACCTTTGCCCCAGCCTTTTTGGCCCGGGCGCAGGTATCATCGACGCTGTGGCCGTCTATGACCAAAACGTTCTCAAAGCCCATCTTCTTGAACTCGCTGACGACTTCTGCTATTGCGTCCTCTTCGTTCAAGGTGGGGATCAGGATACAGACGTCTTCAAGGCTCATGGCATCAGCTCTAACTTGGGAACTGAAAACGTGCAGGGTCATTTAAGTAGATTCCGAAATTTAGGATTTCGCAGTCTTCGTTACTGCATTCTTTATTATTCCCTCGAACTTATCCACCAGTTCGTCCATGTCGTCTCCAGTCGTCTCGACGTAAAGCCGGATGAGTGGCTCGGTGTTCGATGGCCGGATCAAGATGCTGTAGCTTTCGGTCGTGATCTTGAGGCCGTCAGTGGTATCGGGCTCAAGGGATGTCAGGTCTTCTTTGAGCCGTTTCATCACCACTCCAGTATCGCCCTCTATCCTGATGCCTTTTTGGAGATAAGGGTAATCAGGAATCTCGTCTGCAAGCTCAGACAATTTCCTTCCACGCGATATCACCTCGCCCAGTGCCAAGCTCATGGCGAATGGATCGTCCGAGTACTGGAACTCCGGCAAGAAGAAGTGGGCGCTCCTCTCGACACCTACAACTGCCTTTTCGTTCTTGACGCGGTTGGCCACGTAAACGTCGCCGACCCGCTCCCGGATCACCTTTATTCCGACAGGTTCTAGCTCCTTTTCTACTATCATGGAGCAGTCAAAGCCCGCAACCACCTTGTCACCCGGACCGTACTTCTCTTTGGCGAGAATTACGGCTATCTTCTCTGGAGGAACGACTCTTCCCTTGTCGTCTATGACCAGGCCCCTGTCTGCATCAGGATCAAATCCGACGCCGTAATCGGCATCTGTCTTCACTACCAGCTCGGCTGCGGCCTTGAGCGATTCCTCGGTGGGGGACGGACCTCTTCCAGGAAACATTCCATCTGGCTCTCCGTTGATAACCACAGACTCAAAGCCCAGTGTATCATATAACGAGGGCATCGTGCAGGCTGCACCGTTCCCCATATCCAAGACCACCTTGAGGGTGCGATCGAAGTTCAGCTTAGTTTTCACGTAGTT
>CAZXBV010000016.1:10698-11927 GCA_964639155.1 uncultured Methanotrichaceae archaeon | reverse complement strand
CTTGTCAGGCCTTCCTACCAGGAGGTATCGGCCAAAGGGCCTGATGATCTCGTACTCGGATCTCATGTCTAGACTCGACTCGATCTCCCCGACCAGGGGATGACTCTTCAGCGAGTCGAGATGCGTCCAGACCTCACGAAGATCTTCGTCGCTGAACCGGCCTGAATAGAGATGATTGGGCCTTCCTGGCCGCTCGGGGCTTCCAAGGTCCTCCAAGGTGGCGCCGGAAACGCCCAGCGCCTCCAGGATCTGGTGGGCCAACCGGCCAAGCTCTTTTGGCTCGAGGCTCTCTTCGCCTTCAGAGTCCAGATCCCTCTCCAAAGCTTCACCCGACCGCCTGTGTTCCCACGATTCAGTCAACCAAGTAGGCGACTGACGTTCGCTCGATATCTCGGGCACAACAGGAGCCATCCATCTCAGATCGAAAGAGACGAACTCTTCTTTTGGCTCTCGCCTTGTACTCGGCGCAAAATCTGACCTTTGGACAAGTTCCACGGCACTCTCAAATCCGGGATTTAGCTCAGCCACCTCTTTTTCGGGAGTGACTAAATTGAGAAGCATCTCTCTCCAGGGTCGAGACCCCCTTCCTGAATTCGAGAATGTGAGAGCCAAAAGGTCCGTTGCCCTTGTGGTGGCAACGTAAAGGGTCCTCTTCTCCTCTTCAAAGTCCCGATCCGCTTCTTCTGCCATCATTCTTGCAATGAACGTATCTGGCTCAGGCTTGGGATCTTTTGGTGCCAGGCTGAAAATGATCTCGCCTGCATCTCTTGTCAAGAGGAATGGTTCGGACCCAGCAGGCTTGCTCCAGGAGGTGTCTCCAACGATGACTATTGGAAACTCAAGCCCTTTGGCCTTGTGAACTGTCATGATCTTGACGGCATCGGTCTCTTCGCTCTCCACCGATGCCAGTTCTACATCATCAGATCCGAAAAGGCTGAGCCGGTCCACCATTTCCCTCAAAGATAAGTCTGGCTCGTCCAGATCCTTGGAAGCATCGATCAACTTTCTTAAGTTTGAAAGCTTCCTTCCGCTGGAGTCTTCAAGGGCGAGATAAGACCCATAGTCCAGATCCGATACGGCCCGCCCCAGAATATCGCTCGGCTTTAGGACAGATCTCAGTTCCAATAACAAAGAAAGCAAACCTCTGAATCGCTCGACCCGCTCTTTTTTTGCCGGAGCAAGGTGGCTCGTCCAATCATTTCCCACGTCTTCGGCGATCTCTTCTACAT
>CAZXBV010000016.1:0-10598 GCA_964639155.1 uncultured Methanotrichaceae archaeon | reverse complement strand
CATCTTCATCTTCGACCTCGGCCGCTTGGTCCAACGCCAACGCCTCAAAGAGACTGGTTTTGGCATCTTTGGATCTGGCCTGATGCTTCAGAATTGCAAGATCGTTGAGGTCTAGGCCCACCACCTGCGACATTAAGGCAGAGACCATGGCAAGGTCGTCGTTAGGATCTGCTATCAGCTTGAGAAGTGATATCAACCCCGCAATTTCGGGAAGTTCGAAGAAACCAGATTCGCCAAGGGTGTAGTAAGGTATCCCATAACTCTGGAGAGCCTTCATGTACCGCTCGCCTTGGCCACCTCGCATCTTTCTTAGGAGGATGGTGATGTCCTTGTACCGAACGGATCTAGTTGCAACTTCCAGCCAGACATCGGACCCGTCGCTCTTTCTCTCCAGAAAATCGAACTTTTGGCCGACCATGCTCTGGATGAATTCGGCTGCATCCTTGGCCTCATCTTCGCCCCAGAGCAACTTCACGCGAGGCTCATCAACGATTTTTCCTTTCACGGGAAGTGGCTTTACAGGCTCGTAACTCTGACAATAGGGCCGATCGCCACCAGAAAAGATCTCGGGGTAAAAGAGGTTGCAAAACTCCAGGATCTTGGGATGAGACCTGTAGTTAGTGTCCAGGCTGCAAAGGCACCCGTCGCCAAAATCTGCGAAGACTTCGTCTTTGGCTTTAGAGAAAACTTCGACTTCAGCACCTCTGAACCGGTATATGGACTGTTTGGCATCGCCCACGTATACCATCTCGGTCTCAGGACCGCGCAATAGCTCTAGAATCTCCTTTTGGAGAAAGTCAGTGTCCTGGAACTCATCGACGATTATGTACTTGAACTGGCGCCGAAGTCGCGTCCTCAACCAAGAATGGTTTTTTGAAGAGAGAACCTGGCGCAAAGCGAGAAGGACGCCTGCAAAGTCCATAAACCCATCCGCACCCATTCCTCGATCATAAGACCGGTTCGCCTCCCAAAAGAGCGCCAAAAAATCCTCGTTCGCCCTCGACAAATCCTCTGAAAGGGTCCGGTTATGATGGAGTGCGACTTCACCTTCGACAGCCAAAGCTGGCCTTGACGAAAGAAGGTTAGCCCTCTCGCCTTCCAACCCATAAGAGAAAGCCTTCACGATATCATCCAATGAGAAAAATTCCAGCACAGTGTTCAGAAGGTCGTCTCTTTCCCAAAGGGCCTGGAGGACAGATCGATGAACCTCAGAGTGGAACCTCGGGCCGGTCGCTATCTTGAAAGAGGGGTCCAACCCGACGAAAGGTCCAGTCTCTGAAAGAATCCTCCCTGCAAAGGAGTCGATCGTCCCGATCCAAGCAAACGGCATGGTGGAAAGAAGGTTCAGCCACCGAGAATCTTCCTTTGATTTCTCATGCATCATCTGGACGATCCGATCTTTCATCTCGGCCGCTGCCTTTCTCGTGAAGGTTATCGCCACGACGTTTCCAACACTCAACGGATCGCCACGCCTGAAAGCCTCATCGAAGATCTCAAGGTATTTAGTGGATATCTTGTGAGTCTTGCCGGTACCGGCGCTGGCGGAGATGAAAAGATCCTTGCTCATATCGACCCCTCCTCACATTTAGATATGTCTTCAACCCCGAAAAGACAGGGCCCAAGCTTGAAAGGACAACGATAACAGTTCCCGCCCTGATCCAACATGTCAGCTCTCTTGAATTCAGATAGATCGAAGATATCGTCCAGCGAGGCGAGAAGCTCCTGATCTATATCTGAGAACGCAGGCTCGCACTTGGGCTTTGAACGCTGCTGGACCATCCTCGCTTCCTTTGGATGCACCACCAAAGTCTTAGAGATCGCAGGCTTTCTCACGATCCTGAAGAAAGCCTGCATCGACTCGGGCGCAAGCAAGTGGATATCTGGAAGTTTCAAAGAGAGAAGTGCAAGCGAGTAGAGCCTGAGCTGATCCCATTCTCCGGCAGAACTGGACTTGTAATCCGAAAGGGCGACCTCGATGCGTCCTTTTTTCTGTTTAACACCCAGATCCACTCGATCAATCCTGCCCCTGAAAATTAGGTGGCCGTATTTCTCTGAAGTTCGGGGGAAGGTTTCTTTCAGATCCCCAAGCCTGAGACTGAAGGGAACCTCTGTCAAGACCTTCTCGCCTTGACGGGCCTTCATTGGATCAGACGTCTCAAACTCAAGATAGCCTTTGATCTGGGCTGTCAATGACTTGACCATCCTATTTTTTATGCGCTCCCTCGACCTGATCATCTGATCTGAGGCAAACCTTGTCACCATTGGTTCCACTTCAGACCTGATCAAAGCCTCGTTGGCCACCTCGTTTAGGGCTGCGCCCTCTGCCTGAACCTTATCGTAAAGAGATTTTAGAACGGCGTGATAGGCAAGCCCCCTTTCCAGTGGTGAAAGATCGTAACTTGCAGATTTGGGCTCGCTTAGTCCCATCATCCGTTTGAGGTAGAACTTGAAAGGACAGCTCTTAAAATCCTGCAACTTGGTGTAGCTGAAATTCTTACCCACGAGATCTCTTAGAACCTCCTGATCGTTCACCTTCCAGGAAAAGCACCCGTCTTTCAGCCACCTATCCAAAGGATCGATGAGCCGAGACGCGCATTCGAGATCGATCCGCGCACCTCTCGCCGCGGCCTGGCCATATCGCACTTTGAGCTCTCGGGGGCTCATCGGGCGCACCAGTTCAGTCGGTCCGCGCACCTCTCGCTTTTGAGGTTTGACCCCGAGAAACATTTGCCAGATCGATAGAACCAGTGGTTCGCCTTCCCTCGTTGCCACGGGCCGGGTTATCACCGTCTTTTCGGATGTTGCAATGAGGTTTCGAAGCCGGACCCGCTGTTCCCAGGACCTTTGTTGATAGTAGTTAAGAGAACATCTCTCGCCAAAAGAGAAGTCTTCGAGCCTGTAAAAGGGGTTGCAGAACTTTTCTGGAAAGTGGCCGTCGTTGAAGTCTGGCACGAACTTGACTTTTCGCTCCCGAAACTGGGCTGAAGATATCGGGAGGATCTCGACAACGTCGGATCTTGACGAGCCCAACTCCACCGTCTCTTGGGACAGGGCGTTCTCAAGGTGAGACATAAACCTCTCAAATCCAACCTCATTCGTTCCAATCTTCCTCGATCCCGTTGCTTCGAGGACGAGCGCCAACCTCGTGAGAACTTCTCCGAACCTCAATAGTGCCAAACGCTCCTTTTCGGGGATTGATTCGAGATTCTCAAAGGCCAAGAGCTTGCGCCGAAACTCTGCCACAGAATCCTCGAAATTATCGCTCAACCTGGCCTTTTCCACGCTTTCCAAGGATTGGAACAAATCTTCAGATCTTGCCTTCAGGTTCTCACAAAGAGCCATCTCCTCTTTTAAGGCGTCCACTTCGAGTTCCAGAACGGTCTCATCTCTTGAAAGGAGGTGACACTTCTTTTCAAGGGCCAAAAAGTGTTCATCCAGCCTTGTCTTCCACTCGGCCCTCCTTGCTCCAAGGCTGCTTTGTGCCGAACCGAACAAGAGGCCAGAAGAGGTGGCGATGCGGTTTAGTGCTGAAGCCAAAGCCAAGGCAGGAAGTTCGTCTTGATCAATCTCAAAGTCGAGCAACGAAAAAAGCATATCTTGTGGGTATCCAGACAGGGCCGCCCTGAAAGGCTGCATCAGAAGCTGAACGACTCTGCTTTCAGAGAGGGATTCGCCCCCTTCTCGTCTTACTGGAACGCCATAATCTTTCAGTACCTGTTGGAACTCTTCAGACCTATCAGAGAAATTGCTAAGAGCGATCACGATCTCGCCGGGTCTTGTTCCCGCGTCCAAGGTCATCCTCTTAATCTCTTGGCATATCCCGTTGGTCTCGTCTTCGGGGTTTCGATACTCTATCAGCGATACGAACCCATCGAGGCCAGAACCTGCAGTCAAATCGCCCTCGATAAAGGCGTCAAGGGATCTTGAAAGCGGTTCATTTTCTGGGCTGCACTGATGATAGGTCACCTCGCAACCCAAAAGGCTCACGAACTCATCCCAGTTTTCAGGGTCCCAAAGGGCGGCGTCGAGAGTGATCCAAACTTCTTCAAATTGGGTGAACGTATTTGCCAGAAACTCCATCTCGGCTTTGGACAAGTTGAAGAGTCCGTCCGCAAAGATCCGCCTTCTGAACCTGGATGATAGGGCGGCCCCTTTCTTGGACGGCTCGATTTTGCCATAGGACGCGAGGGCGTCAAATGAATCGAAAAAACGTTGACCATAGGCGCAATCCAGCTTTTGGACGATCGTTTTTGCCAGATCGAAAGATCCGCCTTCCAAGCCAAGAAACGTCCTTGTGGCGTCATCACCACTTCGTTTTAGGTCTCTTACGGTTTCTGCCAGAAACCCGGCCATGCTGGCAGAGCCTCTGAGAGGATGAAAAACGCCCGTGTCATCTTCACCCAGGTTGTAAAGAGCCTCGGCGACGAGGAGGTTCATGACGCTTCTTCCAATGTAAATTTGATCAGGATGAAAAAACCTGTGAAGATCGATGGCAAGACCCTCTACGGTCAGAAAGTTGCCGCTGGGAACGGCCCCGCCCAGCCACCTCGCGAACCGTTGGGCAAACTGGCTCACGAAATCGACAGACGGCCCGAGGAATATGTAAGATAGCGGATCTATCCTGTGGGCGCGTTCCATCTCTTCCATGAGCTGATTGTTTTTCCCGGATCGGGCCGGGCCTGCTAAAACTTGGAGCTTCAAATCTCATCCCCCAACACCATTCAACGCCGCTCTTTATATACCATTTTCCAAAGTCGGAGGATTAAGTTTTTGGGCACCATGATGATGACTATGGAGGTGATGCGCCCGAAGGCCTGCGACTCCATTCCTGAGAACTGTTCAATAGAATAGAAGAGACTCATTGAGAATGCAAACGCCAAGTTCAGATGATCTCAAAATCGGACTTGCCTTTGGTATGGGCAACATAATCATACCGCTGGCCGAACCCAGAGTAGTGATGCCAACCCTCCTCAAATACACCAAGCTCATCCGCCTTTAACTGTGAAACAAAGCCAAGATGCCGTCGGAGAGCTGATACGAAATATAAGGGACCTGTCCACACTTCAATGGCTCAGGATCAAATGTCCCATCTGCGGAGAAGTGATCACTCAATACATCCTGCCCCAAGAAGAGGTGGACAAGGCCGTCCTCTCAAAATCTGACCTTGAGACCATATGCAACTGCTGCGAGACCGCCCTTTCGTTAGATCCCAGAACCTTCAAGCCATCTCCATCAGTTTGATCTGTCCCATCGGTCTCATTGAGCTTGCTTTTCCGGCTGAATCGAAGTGGTTGGGTTATACAAAATTTCGAAAGAAGTACCTCTGTTCAAGGCGAGATGCAGTCACAAACCTATTTATATGAAGAATTAGTCTTGGGCTAAGAATCCGATGACCGGTGACAGCGAAACATCCATCCTTATACCGTCGTCCACTACTATGGAGTCGGCGGACCTGCGCATGCGTACGCTTAAGGTTGGACAAATCGCAAGGGCCGCTGCGGTATTTGGGGTGGACCGAATCGTCATATATCGAGATGATGAATTCGACGATTCCAGGTTCATAAGCCGAATCCTGCAGTACGCAGAAACACCTCAATACCTCCGAAAAAAGCTCTTTCCCATGATGAAAGAGCTGAGATATGCGGGCATTCTGCCGCCGCTGCGCACCGCTCATCATCCAACACGCTCAAAAGCGTCAATGCTCAAGGTCGGCGAGTTCAGAGTCGGTTTGGTAGTAGACGACGTGGGATCTGACAAAGGCGTACGGGTGGACATAGGTATCGAGCGCCCGGTGCCCCTCAAAATCAAAAAACATGTGAAATTGAGAGCTGGGCAACGTCTGAACGTCAGAATCTTTTCGCTGAAGCCGCTCGCCGCAGAGCCTGTAGACCGATCGGACATACCCCACTATTGGGGGTATGAAACCGTTGTGGTCCCTAGCCTAGAGCAGTACATAAGCTCTGCTCGCAGCCTAGTGGTGGCCACGTCCCGATGGGGCGATTTGGCAACCCCAAAACTCCTCCAAGAAATAGTCCAACGAGGATACGGCCAGGGTTCCTCCGGTTTGACATTGGCCTTCGGCTCGCCAGCGCGCGGAATTGATGCGTTTTTGAGCAGCAAAACGATGGAAAGATGCTGTGTGATCAACACCATTCCGCATCAGGGCACAGAGACCGTTCGGCTTGAGGAGGCGATTTTCGCCACTCTTGCAATGCTCAACCTGATGCGTTCTATGGAGGGCTAAATGGCAACCATACACCGACCAAGACGAGGATCATTGGCCTTCAGCCCCCGTAAACGGGCTAAGAGCCAGACTCCCAGGACCAGATGCTGGGCAGCTGGCGAAGACAGCGCCAGAATGGGTGGTTTTGCCGGATACAAGGCCGGCATGACTCACATAATAATGGTCGACGACAGGCCCAAGAGCCTAACCGAAGGCATGGAGATCAGCGTGCCCGTCACCGTTGTTGAGACGCCACCCATCAGCGTAGCAGCCCTTCGGGTCTACGAGAAGTACAATGGCGGCGTGAGAGCTGTTGGGGAAGCTTGGGCAGAGACGCTGGATCCCTACCTCGCAAGGTCAATAACCGTTCCCACTAACAAGAAAGGCCACACTCTCGAAAGCATAGAGGCCAAGATCGACGAGATGGATGAATTACGATTGATCGTTCACACCAACCCAAGTCTTTTGACTGGAGTTCCCAGTAAGACCCCTGACCTGATGGAAATACAGGTCACTGGCGGATCTATAGGAGATCAGTTCGATTTTGCCAAAGGGGTTTTAGGCACCAAGATTCCAATCACCACCATATTCGATGTGGGTGAGGTAATCGACGTTTCGGCAATCACCAAGGGCAAAGGTACCCAAGGTCCCGTCAAGCGTTGGGGAATCATGCTTCAGAAGAGAAAACACTCCCGTGGAGGCAAGCTTCGGCACATAGGCAACCTGGGTCCCTGGAACCCTCACCGAGTCAGGTGGACTGTTCCTCAGATGGGTCAGATGGGCTATCAACAGAGAACTGATTTCAACAAGAGAATCCTGGCCATGGGATCAAACGTCGAGGAAATCAATCCCAAAGGCGGTTTTCCAGAATACGGCGTGGTTAGAGGCGATTATGTTCTGGTCAAGGGAAGTCTTCCCGGCCCCACAAAGAGGCTGATCAGGATGAGACACGCTATCAGGGCCAAGGACAATACTGTAAAGACGCCAGAGATCCTCTACGTCAGCACAGATTCAAAGCAGGGATCGTGATGAAGGCTAAGGTTATCGATCTATCAGGAAACGAGGTTGGGGAGATTGAGCTTCCGCTCGTCTTCGAAACAGAGTACAGACCCGACCTCATTAAAAAGGCGGTACTAGCCTCTCAGGCTAATAGGCTTCAGCCCTACGGCCCAGGTCCACGTGCCGGGATTAAAACCTCTGCCAAGTCCTGGGGAACGTGCCGTGGAGTTTCCAGAGTTCCAAGGATTGTGAACGGGAGACGAGCGGCCAGGGTGACTCAAGCCAGAGGTGGCCGAAAGGCCCATCCGCCCAAGCCAGAGGCCGACAGGACTGAAAAGATCAACGTAAAAGAGCGAAGAAAGGCCATTCATTCGGCCATAGCTGCCACCGTTGACTCCGAAAAGGTCCGGGCAAGAGGTCACGTCTTTTCGGGAACTGTTCCAGTGGTTGTCAAGGACGACCTTGAGACGCTGGACAAAACCAAGGATATGAAGAACTTCCTTGTGGCAGCGGGCCTTTGGGACGATGTGATGAGGGCCAAGAATGGCAGGACCATCCGCGCTGGTCGAGGCAAGATGAGAGGTAGGAAGTACAAGAACAGAAAGAGCCTCTTGATCGTAGCAGGCCAAGACAAAGGTCTGATGAAGGCCGCAAGGAACTTGCCAGGCGTCGATTTCATCACAGTGGAGAGGCTGAACGCCGAGATTTTGGCCCCTGGAACCCATCCAGGAAGGCTTGCTGTCTGGACCGAATCCTCTCTGAAATGGCTGGGTGAGAACTATGGTCGTTAAGAGTCCGTTCATCACGGAGAAGGTCACCAACATGATCGACTCCGACAACACCATGGAGTTCATCGTGGACATGACATCTAACAAATTCCAGATCAAAAAATCTCTGGAAGATTTGTACGAAGTCGAAGTTCTTAAGGTAAGGACGATGATCACTTCCAAGGGCGAAAAGAAAGCCATTGTGAAGTTGGCAGGCGATGGAACTGCAAATGAGTTGGCGACGAGGCTTGGACTGCTCTAAGGTGAGGTTATGGGACATAGATTAATACAACAAAATCGTGGTCGTGGAACGCCGACCTACCGAGCCCCTTCCCACAAGTACAGGGCCGAGCTCAAACACGTAAAGGTGAGCCCGGATGAGACAGTCAAGGGCGTGGTGAAAGATATCGTCCACGATCCTGCAAGAAGCGCTCCTGTAGCCAAGGTTGCCCTAGATAACGGCGAGGAGAGATATCTCCTCATTCCCGAAGGGGTTTACATTGGTCAGGAGATCGCCTGCGGCATATCTGCCGAGATCAAGCCTGGCAACTCTCTACCCTTGGCTGAGATTCCAGAGGGTATTCCCATCTGCAATATTGAGTCCAATCCAGGGTCTGGAGGTCAGTTCGTCAGATCCAGCGGGGTTTACGGAATGCTCATAGCTCACGACGTAGGAAAGACCGTCGTCCAGCTTCCCAGCGGAGAGATGAAGTGGCTCAATCCCCGATGCATGGCAACCATTGGCGTTGTGGCCGGTGGTGGCAGAACCGAGAAACCTTTCTACAAGGCCGGAAAGCGTTACCATAAGTTGAAATCAAGAGCTGCCAAATATCCCCGAGTCAGAGGTGTCGCCATGAACGTGGTGGATCACCCCTTCGGCGGCGGTGGATGGCAACATCCTGGAAGGCCGACGACAGTTAGCAGGAACGCACCACCCGGTCGTAAAGTCGGGTCCATTGCAGCCCGGAGGACCGGAAAGCGCTAAAGAGGGATTATTTTGGCAAGGAAATCAGGATCAAAGCTTCCGAAAAGGAAAGAAGAGTTCACCTACCGAGGTCGTAAGATGGATGACCTCCAAAATCTTAGTCTAGAGGAATTTGTTGATCTTCTACCTGCTCGGCAGCGAAGGACGCTGAATCGGGGTCTCTCGAAAGATCAGAAAAAGTTGTTGTCGAGGATGAAGAAGAAAGATGCGGTGAGAACCCATCTTCGTGACATGATAATCCTCCCGGAGATGGTGGGAAAAACCATCGAGATTTACAACGGCAAAGTCTTCAACCGAGTGGACATCATGCCTGAGATGGTAGGTCACTATCTTGGCGAATTTTCCTTGACTAGATCGAGGGTCTCCCACGGCAGCGCCGGTGTGGGTGCTACCAGGTCCAGCAGATATGTACCGTTGAAGTGAGGTGTGGAACTTGGGACGACTAAAATATTGCACGGCCCCCCAAAAGAAACGTTCATCGAGGGCGATGGGCACGGAATTTCACGTTTCACCCAAACATTCTCTGGACATATGTAGGGCCATCAAAGGAATGCGGGCTGAAGCTGCCAAGATTTACTTAGAAGACGTGATCGCTCTGAAACGGCCAGTGCCTTTCAAGCGTTACAACAGTAAAGTCCCCCATCGGCGTGGTCTCATCGGTTGGGATGCTGGTAGGTACCCGCAAAAGGCTGCAAAAGCGGTGTTGAGCGTATTGATCAATGCGGCCAGCAACGCTGAATACAAAGGTCTCGACCCAGAAGATATGAGAATCACTCATGCCGTCACAAAGAAGGGCAGAACCATAAAGGGTTGGATGCCAAGAGCCATGGGCCGGGCCACCCCTAAGGATACTGAGACCGTATCTATAGAGATGATCCTTACTGAGGTGAGCTAAAGTGGGCGTAGAGAAAAAGTTCGTAGCTGATGGCTTCACCAAGGCTCTCATCAACGAGTTCTTGACCAAAGAACTCGGTCGAGCAGGTTACGGCGGAATGGTGATGAACAGGACTCCTATGGGGACTCAGATCACCGTTTATGCCGAGAAGCCAGGGATGGTCATCGGAAAGGGCGGAAAATTAATCAGGAAGCTCACCCGGGATCTAGATCACAAGTTCCAACTGGACAATCCTCAAATCGACGTTCAGGATGTGGGCAAGGCCGAGCTGAACGCTCAAGTGGTTGCCAGCAGGTTGGCCAGCTCTCTTGAGAGAGGCTGGTACTTCCGTAAGGCTAGCCAGAGCATGGTTCGACGGGTAATGGATAGCGGCGCGCTAGGATGCGAGATAATCCTCAGTGGCAAGCTCACGGGCCCGAGATCGAGAACCGAAAAAGTGCTTCGTGGTTACATCAAACATTCGGGCAAGCCAGCTCAAGAACTCGTAGATCACGGTTATGCCGTGGCGGTCAAGAAGCTGGGGACTATCGGGTGTCAGGTCAGAATTGTCCAACCAGACGTAATTCCACCTGACCTGTTCAGGATAGTGCCTCCTTCTGAGTCAGAAGAAGCAGCTCCCGAAGAGTCCAAGGACGAGCTCGAAGAGCTTCTCGAAACTGAAGCTGCAGAATCTGTAGAGGGGACCGAAGAGGCATTCGAGGAGATCGTCGAAGAGGCATCTGAAGAAGC
>CAZXBV010000015.1:9004-12031 GCA_964639155.1 uncultured Methanotrichaceae archaeon | reverse complement strand
CCAAACAAGGGGATCGTATTTAAACCTTCTGATCCAGCTCCCGAATCGACCCAAAAAGGCCCAGTCAGAAAGCCGTACCAAATGGCTCGGTCCCAAACAAGGGGATCGTATTTAAACCTTCTGCCTACATTCTCATGAAAATGTCCTCAATATGAAGTCATTACATAGCGATTTTCATGATTGGAGGATGTGTCTACGAATCATGGGCGTTTCGGCAGATCGAGTTTTGATTTTGGACATTTTTCCAGACAGAGTTTTCTCAAAATATTTAAAATACTATTTTTAAAATCAATCATCCCAAACGTGCTCGAAACGAGGTTGTTTTTGCGTGAAATTAAAAATTCATCCACATTTTGATAATATACTATTTAAATGCATATACCAAAAAATATCTAAATCACAGAATTAAACCGGCTGAATGTGGGTGCCGGGCCCAACGAGCAGCCCGACGAGCATATTCTCCCGTTCTTGTACCAGACCATTTCATGAAAATGATCAGACCATGGGTCCGGAACATATTGATTAGACCATTTTCATGGGACGCAAGTGGATTTATCGGCTCTTCATGATCTTCGTTGCAGCATCCCTCACACCCATGTCCTTGTCCTCGGCAAGCTTGCGGATGATCTCGTCGGAAGCGCTGGGATTTCGCACCACCTTTTCTCGAACTTTCCAGGACCAGTCTTGTGAAAGCACCTCTAAAGTCACCTCGTCTGCTGAAGGGTTCTGTGCCACACGGACCCTGATATCAACATCCCTATCCATGGCAAGCCCTCGAAGCGATTCAGCAGATGAGTGTGGATTCAAAGCCACCGAACCTCTAACATCCTGAATCCTGTCGCTGGCGAGCCACTCCAAGATCTCAACAGATGTCTTTGAGTTTTTGGCAACTTCTTGCCTCACCACCCAGCTCAGATCGATCCTGAACGTGAAGAGAAGGTCGTGGGGTGCTTGGGGGTTTTGGGCAACTGCAGCCCTCACGTGCTCGTCCTGATGCGAAGCTAAAAGCCGGATCGCGTCCTGGGGGGTTTTGGGATTTCGAGCCACTGCTTCTTGAGTTATATAGCGGTTCTTCGAGCGAGTGTAATCGAAATCCATCATTTCATCCCAGACCAGCTCTTCCAGAACATCAGGAGAAGTCGATTCATTTAAAGCCACAGATGCTCTGACAAATCCCTCACAGTCTTTAGCCAGTATCCTCAAAGTATCTTCATCTGTTCTAAGATGTGCAGCCACGGCTTCTCTTACCCAGGGGACCTTGTCGCTAACTAAGTTTTGCAATATTTCCAATGGAACCTTGGAGTTTTGGGCAACACTCCTTCG
This sequence comes from uncultured Methanotrichaceae archaeon, assembly GCA_964639155.1. GTDB lineage: Archaea > Halobacteriota > Methanosarcinia > Methanotrichales > Methanotrichaceae > CAYWZG01. The sequence continues at coordinate 10,708 of CAZXBV010000015.1, read as the reverse complement.
AACGTGCCAATCCCAATCCTGCGAATATTTCTCCAAAGTTTCGACATCGGTATCAGGTTTTGTCGCAGCTTTCTCCTTTTCCCAATCTCTCATCGATCCCACACCTCAAATCCAACACTACAGCAAACATCAAGCCAACAAACAGAAATCCAGCAAACAACAAACTACAGTCAAGAACTAATTAAATGAAACTAATTGGTTCTAACCAGAATAGCGCTTAACGATACAATTAGGCCAAAATATCGAACTCGTTATAATTCGACATTTGTCTGAAAGGTATCGTTAAGAATTATACAAAACAAGCTTGATCAGACACGATCCTAAATCACCACCGATAACAGACAAACCCATATACTTCATCCAAGACCCGATCTATCCGCTTAGATTCAAATCTTCCAATCTTCGCCTCGATTACCGGAATTTCTAAGATGGAAATGATCTGTTTGGTGAGAAGGGGATCGCCACTCACCACCGCATAAACGAGAAGTGACCGGTAACTTTTCATGAGGGCTGGAATCTCTCTTTTTACGAGATCAGCATGTTGACGGACATCCTCGTCTCTCAGACGCTCGAACCTCTTTTGGCTCCACCCGCCCTTGGAGTGCTTCTCTTTGACGGTGCTTTTCACCACGTGATGTTCCTCGAAACCCTCACTACTCAGCGCGACCCCAAGAAGCGTTTCTCCAGCCCGAGCCGCTATCACCAAAACAGGAACGTCTAAGTATCCTCTTAAAGGACCTAAGTCAAAGAGAGGCCCCTCTTTCACCAAAGTTTCAGTCAGAGGGAAGGGCAAAACCAAGGCCAAGGTAAAGAGAAGAGGATAATGGAAGAGGGCAACGCCTTGCTTAGACCCAATCCCCATTAGAATGTTTCGAACGTCTTTTGGAAGTTCTCCGACGTTATCTTTTGCGCCGTTCCTCAGATACGCAGTGACCAGGTCATCTCGAGGAGACCTACAGGATTCAAGCCTTTGGATCAGGTTCTTGATCCAATGCGGTGAGAGAGTTTCAGATCGAACCCGTTCGGGCTCGGCGACCGCAACATCCGCCCCACCCTCTTTGCGAACCTGAAGCGCCTCTGCCTTCTGCGTCATAGACTTGAGCTCAACGCTTGCTTCCTGATAGGATTGGGTAAGCGCCCTGACCTTCTCCTCCCGCTTATCGAGTTGGCGCAAAAGACGATCTTTTTCATCCTCAAGCTCTGTCACCCTAAAGGTAAGACCAGAGAGATGAGAAGTAAGCTCAACAATCTTCTCTTCCAGCTTCTTTTTTCCCAGCAGATCGACCAAGCCCTCACCAGTCAAGTGAAGCGCGCACATGACAAAAAGCGTTTCCGCTCCTTTCCAAGCGCCAGAAGCCAAAATGCAAAACGATGAGCACATTTTACCTGAGGGGCCGCTAGCGCCGCCTGGGCGGCGCTATCTCTCCAACAATCTCAAAAAAGGATAGGTTCAAGCCGCGTTTCATGGTGAAGGGCAACTCGACTATCCTTTGAGAAGCAAAGGCACGAGATTGAAGGTCGCGAACCAGACGATTTATCCAGTGAATGAGTCCCGAAAGGCACAACCCCGTATCGATGGACCTCCTTTGAAGATGGGCAAGATGATAAGAGCTCGAATCTCCTTGTTTCAGATCAGATCTTGTGATAGGTATCCTTTTATATCAACCAAAATCAAAACAAAAGGTTTGATGCTAGCTCAAATTA
>CAZXBV010000015.1:3011-8904 GCA_964639155.1 uncultured Methanotrichaceae archaeon | reverse complement strand
TATCCTTTTATATCAACCAAAATCAAAACAAAAGGTTTGATGCTAGCTCAAATTAATCTTAACGGGAGTTGGATGGTGATGATGTGAAGCGCGCCCTGCCACCATTGCTGATCCTGTGCATATCGGCTTATTTGATAGCGACCTTGGCCATTGCAGACTCGATATCAGTTCCAGGAGACCTCGACGGAGACCTTGAAGTATCCGAAGAGGAATTGAAGATCGCCAAGCAAGAACGCGAAGATGGCAAGATCTCCGAAGAAGAGTTAGAGATAATAACGCAGATATGCAAGAGTTACCCCAAAACCATAACCGACTCAGCCGGAAGGACGGTAACCATATACAAGCCGCTGGAACGAGTCGTGGTCTTCAACAGCGCAACGGTCGAGATCATGAGATCACTGGACGCAAGCCAGATCATCACCGGCGTGGATAGCTACACCAAAGAAGACGAGATATTCTTCCCAGAAATGGCTGGAGGAAAAATTGCCGATGTCGGAACCACCGATTCACCAGACTTGGAATCGACCCTGGAAATTGAGCCAGATGCAGTCTTCGTATATGCAACCAACCGGGTGACAAGCGCCGAAGAAATTCAAAACACCTTGGAATCTGCAGATCCAAAGATCACCGTTATCAGGCTGGACGGCTCCAACCCTGAGACTTACACCGAAGAGGTGGAAAAGATCAGCGTCCTGCTCGACAGAGAAGAGAAAGCCGATGAGTACATCCAGTTCTATCAAAACTCTGTCGACCAGATGACTGACTCGATTTACGACCTCTCTGAAGAAGAAAAGCCGAGGGTGTATCTAGAAACGCCCACAGGAAAGACCTGCGCAGAGGGATCGATGTGGCATCAAAGAATCACGATTGCAGGTGGGCGCAACATCTTCGAGAACGCTTCAACAAAATATCCCGAGGTGGACCCAGAAAGCGTGATAGTCAACGATCCCGAGATCGTCATCAAGATTTGCGGTACTGGAAGCCTCAGTTTCGGCGGTTATGCAGATGACGACGCCCCCGAGATGGAAGCTTTGCGAGAAGAGATGATGAATCGACCCGGATGGAACGATATCACCGCAGTCGAGAACGGAAACGTCTACATCCTCTCGATCGACGTTTTCGGTGGGGCCAAGTACTTCGTTGGACTAGACTACCTCGCCAAGATCATCCAGCCAGACATCTTTTCAGACCTCGATCCAAAGACGGTCCATCAAGAGTACATCACCAGGTTCCAAGAACTGGACTACAACCTGAAAAATCATGGCGTCTTCGTCTACCCAAGACCCTAACATGCGGTCTTGGTTCTTCTTTTTCCAAGTGGTCACAACCCTTATTAGACAAGATGATTTATCTTAACTAAATCACGCTTAATTAAAGGGGCATTCACTTGAACAAGTCAGATACATTGAATAAGTCAAAATGGGTTTCGATCTGCCTTTGCATTCTCGCACTATCACTCACAGGTTACGGTCAAGAAGTCACAGTGACCGATTATACCGACCGATCCGTAACCGTAACCCTTCCCGTAGAAAGCATCGTCAGCCTCAGTTCCTCAGGCTCAGAGATCGTATGCGCCCTGAACGCGGGAGACAAGATCGTTGGGCGAGGTTCAAGTTCGCTCTTCCCACCTTATCTAGAAGAGGTCGAAATCGTGGGCAAGAGCTCTCGCAGCCCTGACCTAGAATTAATAGTCGAGCTCAATCCGGATCTCGTGATAGCAGACACCATGCTTAGAGAAGACGACCGAAAGAACCTGGAGAACGCAGGAATTCCAGTGCTCGAAGAGAGCTTCGTAGATCCGCCAAGAGTTGTCGAGGTTGCAAGACACTTGGGCACTTTGCTCGACGAAGAGGAGCAGGCCGAAGAGCTGATCGACTTTCTGGAAGGGTACCAAAACCTCATCGAAGAGAACGTCGCCGACCTCGATCCCGACGAAAAGCCCAAGGTATTCCTGGAGCGGGAATGGATCTACCATACCACATCTACAGGGACGTCCTCTCACAATCTCGTAGTTTTCACAGGAGGCAAAAACATCGCCAGCGAAGAGGAGATCGAGTATCCTACAGTGAGCCCGGAATGGGTTGTCGAAAGTGATCCAGACGTTATAGTGAAGTTAACCTGGGCCACAACGGGAGAGTTCTCCACGAAAGAGGAACTCAAAGAGGTGAGGGATGAAATCGTCTCTAGGCCAGAGCTTGCCAACGTCGATGCCGTCAAAGACGGCAGGGTCTACGTCTTGAACAGCAAGGCCAACAGCGGAGTGCGATCGATAATAGGAGAACTTTATCTTGCCAAATGGTTCCATCCCGAGATGTTCGAGGAGGTCAATCCCAAAGAGGTTCACCGGGATATGATCCAGAGGTTCTACGGCCTCAATCTTGAGGGCGCATACGCTTATCCCTAAACTGATTCTAGAAGAAACATAGTCGAGAACCAATTGGTTCTCGACTTCAATATAGTACCAACACTTTTTCCAGCGTCTTTGGATCCTCGACCAAGACAAACGTGTATACGCCCTCATCTTCCAATTCCAACTCGTCAACGAGGACCGATTCATCTTCTTTGGCAAGGACGATTGCTACATCAAGACCGCTGGAATATGCAGCGACGTAATCGGTCACGCCCCCAAATTCCACATCTTCAAAGAGATATCCGCCCACTTCAACCTCGGCCTTCTCGCCATCAAACCAGATCTTTCCGCCCGCAGGAAGCGTCACGTCAACCTGATCTGAAACCAGGTTCACAAACCTCAACCAAGATGTCTTAACGTCAGGCATTCCGGTTGCGTCTTTCACGATTATTGGATCTAGTGGGTCACGGACGAAAAGAGTGGTCTTCGTCTCTGCACCCAAATCAAGATCCAGATCTAGGATAATGGCGCCATCTTCGGGGTCGATCAGCTCTACTTTATGCAAACCAGGGGCCACCTTCTGGTAGGAGGATCCGTCTCCAAACTCTAGGTCAGCAGCAGGAAGGTCATCGACGCCGAAGTTTAAGCACCCCTTTTCAGAAGAGAGATGGAACGCCCTGATCATTGACATCTGAAAGTTCGGCAGACTTGGTGTTGGCTGAAAACTTGTGTTCCAGTCGCCGCCATCGGGAATTCTGACAAAGGAAACGTCCCCACCAAGGGATCGGTCGTATCTCTTTTCGTCGACCAAGTTGCCTGACGAATCGTTCAGCATTATGCCGTCGCCATTGTCCCCCTGGAAAACACCACTTTCGATTGAATACATAACCAAGAATCCCTGAGCGGGAATAACAGACCCTTCAGGGAACGTGTACTTTCCAGGAGATCGTCTGTACGATATGTCCATCAGAGTGTAATTAGTGACGTCGACGTCTTCATCACCAGTATTGTAAAGCTCTATGAACTCGTCGTTCATGTCACCGATCTCGCCATTTGGATACCAATCAGTGGCAGCGTGGGGCAACATCTCGTTGATCACCACGTCAGCAGATCCGATGCCCAATAACGCCAACGTCACGATGAGGAACAAAACAACTCTCAATTTCAAATCCTCCAATAAAATTTAGCCACCATCATCATTCTGCTCGATATTGATACGCCCAGGTGCCCTCAAGCTCCATGTCAAAATATTTCTGGAATATCTCCCGATGGACCGCCTCAGGATCCAAATCCTCGAAGAGATCAGGGTGGAACCACTGGGCATAATAGAGCAATGTCACGATCTCGGTCAAGCCGCTTGCCATACTTATGTCGAAGAGATAGAGCCGTCCATTCTTGATTGCGCCAAGGTCGCTAAACCCTGGTTCAGATAGAATCTGTTCCCATACGGTATCTTCATAATCCTCGACCGTTGGCACATCGCCACTGCTTGGGCTCACTCTAGAATAAAGGATCACATCGGGGTCTTCTTCCAACACCCACTCCCTGTTCACATATACGAGCGATCCAGAGATATCTCTGGCCACGTTCACACCACCCGAATCAATGATTCTCTCATCGCCTGCCGATTCTTCACCTCCGGTCCAATCAACGTGGCCCATCGACATGAAGTAAACTCTTGGTTTCTCGTCCTCTGACAGCGACTCTGTCCGCTCTATGATGGTGTCGTAATAGTCCCCGATGTAATCGCCAAGATCCTCTGCTTCGTCTTCCTTTTTCAAGATCGAACCCAAATCCTCAATCATCGGAAGCAAAGTAACCACGTGAAGCGCCCGGTATCTGAGCACTGGAACGCCGTTCTTCTCGATCTGTTCTTCTATCTCTTGTGGAAATAGGGCGCCGGTCCTGCCTATGACAAGATCGGGATCGAGGTCGAGTATGAGCTCGACGTTCACCCTGTTTGAGGCGGTTCCAACGCTCGGTTTTTCGAGAAGATATGGCGGCATATCGCAGTCGTCAGTCCTGCCAACGATCCTGTCTGATTCATCCAAAGCGTACAACACCTCTGCCACAGCGGGCACGAGACATACGATCCTTTCAGGTGGGCAGGGAACCTCCACAGAATTTGCGGCCTCATCGGTTATGGTTATTTCATCTTCGGCGCAAAGGCCGGTGGAAAACGCCGAGAGTGTGAACGAGATCAAAAACAGAACCTGCGCAAATCTCTTATTCACTTTAGTTACCTCCGATCAAATAAAATTGACTGCCATACGTGACGTACCTGAATAACAAAAAAATAAAATTTGTCAGGATTACTCCTCAAAGCCTTCGACGACCACCCGGGTGTGCTCGACATAGATATTTGCGATCTCGTCGTTTTCGCCCATCCCTTTCATGTAGACCTCGGTTTCAAAGCCCTCTGCCTCGAACATGGCCTTCCAGGAATCTGCTTCGTCACCTGCCATGTCGTTGGTTGCGTGGTCACCTGCCACAATCATGAAAGGCATGAGCCTCACCTTGGAGACGCCAGAGGCCTTAACCTCATCGAGCACATCTTCGAAGGCAGGGTAGCCCTCCACAGTTCCGAGGAAGACGTTCTCATAATCTGCATTGAGGATGCGCGCCATCTGAGAGTAACAGCTGTTGGCAGGGTGCTCAGTTCCGTGTCCCATCAGGACGACCGCAGTTTCTTCTGGGTCTCTTGGACTATCCTGCGCAGTTCTTTCCATGCCAGTTGTGGTCTGATCGAACTGGGTCGCGAGAGCCCCAGAGGCTGCCTCGTAGTCCTCAACTGTGGTCAATAGAGGCATTCCAAGGCCCAAGTTCCTGAAGGCGTAGTTTTCTCCAAGTTGATTGAAGCACTGAACCACGTTTGCAAGATCGTGGAATTCTTCACCTTGTATAACGTGGAGAGACTGGACCGCCACGTCTTGGTAGCCTTCGTCATTCAAGGCTGCAAGCGCCGTGAGGGGACTTGCGATCTCGATGCCATCTCTTTCTTTGATCTTGTTCCTTATGAAATCTGACGTGAAGGCAATTTTGACCTCAGCATCTGGAAACTCTTCTTCGTACATCTCCTGGACGTTCACGAAAGCCGCCTGAGCTTCGGGATAGCTCGTGCCGAAAACCACGATCAATATGGCAGGATTCTCCTTGACCGGCCCAGACATCTGGGCACAGGCCGGAACGATCATCGCCAGAATAAGAAGGACTGTGACCCCTACAGACAATACAGCTAATGTAGATACGTTCATGATACCATCTCAGAACTATTTGATTCAATTCAAGTTTTGTTGCCAAAGCTAAATAGTTTTTGGTAAATTATGTTTGAAAACGTGGCAGATGAACATAAAAATAGACAAAATGTAGACCATATTGAGAGACTGATGAAATAATCGTCAATTCAACGGTTCTGAATTTATGAATGGGCGTCCACAACTCTTATTAACCAAAATATGTGTCGCTATCCAAAGTTAGGTTGAATTGAGATGGAACGACACATGGACGACAACCAGAGATTGGGGGCGATTATCTGTCGATGAT
>CAZXBV010000015.1:0-2911 GCA_964639155.1 uncultured Methanotrichaceae archaeon | reverse complement strand
TTCGTCCAGTTGATCGTGCTTCAGCTGAGGCTTCCAAGGATTATTATGGCCATAATCACGGGAGTTAGCCTCGGCGTTGCAGGCGCGGTGATGCAAGGAGTTCTCAGAAATCCTTTGGTTTCGCCTTACACCCTTGGCCTTTCTTCGGGCGCAGCCTGTGGGGCCGCAATAGCGATAGTCCTTGGTGTTGGCATATTCGGATCGGGCCGATACATCATAATAATCAACGCCTTCTTCTTTAGTCTCTTCACCATGGCTCTCGTCTACGGCATATCTCGCATCCGGGGAACTTCCGTCGAGACCTTGATATTGGCAGGGGTTGCGATGAGTTATCTGTTCTCTGCTGCCATATCCTCCATGAAGTATTTTTCAGGCAATGAAGCTCTAAGAGAAGTCGTCTTCTGGCTGATGGGCGGCCTTTATACAACCAAATGGGAAAACGTCGTCCTCTTGGCGCCGATAGTCCTCGTCTTCACATTGCTTTTGGTTTGCTACTCATGGGACATGAACGCGATGAGCGCTGGCGAAGAAGTGGCATCGAGCCTGGGCATCAACGTGAATAGAGTTAGAATCATATGCCTGGCCCTAGCTTCGGTCCTGACAGCAAGCGTGATCGCATTCACTGGAATCATAGGTTTCATCGGGCTCGTCTCGCCTCACGTATGCAGACTTCTCATAGGCAGCGACCACCGTTATCTCATTCCAGCATCAGGCCTTGCAGGAGCACTCGTTCTTCTCGTATCAGATACAGCTTGTAGGACAATGGTTCAGCCCACTGAGATTCCCGTAGGTATCGTCACTTCATTCATAGGAGTTCCTTTCTTCCTTTATCTGCTCGTCAGAAGAAAGAGGCGGTGGTGGCAGTGAAGCTAAAAGTTAGCGACCTATCCTTTGGATACAACGGAAAGGCCACCTTAGAAGGGATCTCTTTAGACGTCGAAAAGGGAGAGATTGTAAGCTTGGTGGGCCCAAACGGGGCCGGTAAAAGCACCCTCATAAAGTGCATCGATCGGATACTCAAACCTCAAAAGGGCACAGTCCTCATCGATGGGAAAGAGGCGTCAAATATGTCTTCCAAAGATTTCTCCAAGATGATGGGATACGTCCCCCAAAGCACACAAGAGATTTTCCCCTATACAGTGTTCGATATCGTCCTGATGGGCAGGAGGCCGCACATAGGCTGGCGCGTCACCCGAAGAGATGTGAGGATCGTCGCCAAGACGCTCAAGTTCATGGGGATAGACGATTTCGCCGAGAGGTACTTCGATGAACTGAGCGGCGGGGAAAAGCAGAAGATTGCGATGGCAAGGGCGATCGTTCAGGAGCCTGAAGTTTTGCTCTTGGATGAACCCACCAGTAACCTAGACATAAGGCATCAGCTCGAAGTGATGAAGATCGTTCAGCTTTTCGTTCAGAGAGGAAAGATCTCGGCGATAATGGCCATGCACGACCTAAACCTGGCATCGAGGTTCTCAGACAAGATAGTAATGCTCAAGGATAAGGGGATATTCGAGGTGGGCGATCCCGAATCGGTCCTCACCCCTGAGAACATCGAAAGAGTTTACGGCGTCAGGGCCGACGTGATAAAAGACCGTGAAGGCAGGCCCTACGTGATGCCTCTAGATCCGATCTGAATTCACAAAAAAGGGCGTGACGGACTCGCTGGGAATCGAACCCAGGTCAGCGGGTGTCTTCGAGCAAGCTCTCCGAAGCCCGCTAGGATATCCTCTACCCTACGAGCCCACGTTTGGGGGGTATGCACTCACCTGCTATTAACCTTTCCCAAATCCACAATCGCAAAAACGCAAAGTCGTGATTGGATCGTTGTTGTGCCCAAAACGAAAATGGAAGTTTATGATTTTATATGAAAATATAATTATGAGTATTTGACACTTATTAAGAGAAACCGGATCGTGGACAATAAATACAATGAAAACGGAACGGTTATACCTTTCGCAGTGACTGAAAGTCCCGCATGATATCCTTGTCGAAACTCGAGGTGACGGTTTCCCATGTATGAGATACTGCACAAAGAGACGATCGCTCCAGGGCTCAAGCTCGTGGAGATATATGCGCCCCAGGCGGCTGAGAAGGTAGAACCAGGACAATTTGTGATCCTGAGGGTGAACGAAGAGGCCGAAAGAATACCCATGAGCATTGCCGATTGGGATCGAGAAAAAGGCACTTTGACAATCGTATACCACGAACTTGGAACCTCCACCAAGAAGCTCGTGCTCTTGAAAGTGGGCGAGAAATTGTCAAACCTCGCGGGGCCTTTGGGCAAGGCAACCGATATTAAGAATTACGGCACAGTAGTCTGCGTTGGCGGGTGTTTTGGAATAGGGCCCGCTTATGCCCTTGCAAAGGCTTTGAAGAAGGCGGGAAACAAGGTAATCTACATAGTCGAGGCTCGTGAAAGTGGATTTATCTTCTGGCAGGATAAGCTCAAAGAGGTATCAGATAGGCTCATAATCACCTCAGGAGATGGGACCTGCGGCGAGCACCGTTGGGCGATAAAGCCCCTTAGAGAAGTGCTCGAAGAATGTGACGTATCCAGAGTCTACTTGGTCGGCTGCACATTCCTTTTGATGAGCTGTTCCAAGGCAGTCGAACCTTACGGCGTCAAGACGAAAGTGAGCTTAATGCCGGTAATGATCGACGGGACTGGGATGTGTGGGGCGTGCAGGGTCAGCGTCGGCGGGGAGACGAAGATGGCCTGTGTGGACGGGCCCGAGTTTGATGGAAACGAGGTGGACTGGGACGAGATCATGGAAAGGGCCAGAGGCCACCTGAAGGAAGAAGAAAGGTCCCTTGACCTTTGGGTACGGGAGAACTGGCATAAGGTGAGGTTCAGAGAGCTGGACGCAAAATGTGGCGGCGCAAAACTTCGCAGTTCCTCCGTTGTCATCGA
>CAZXBV010000014.1:5014-12255 GCA_964639155.1 uncultured Methanotrichaceae archaeon | reverse complement strand
CAAAGATCCGTTGCTCGTTTCCCCAAGGCTCTTTTTTGAGATGGGATCGCTATCCTGCGATCCCGTGTTGTAAAGGCCGACCCAACCTCCTTTAAATCCTGGGGCCCCGCTGTAGTTCACTTGAACTCTGTCGCAGGTGCTGGTCGTGGTGGGTGAAGCAGATATCTTGGGCGTTGCAACCTCGATCGAAAGAGAGACGAGTTCAGTTTCGGTGTCGTCGTACATCCTGAACGCATAATGTCCCTCATCACTGGGGGCCAAAAATGGGATCGAAGATATCGAATCGATGGCTGCGGCCGAAAGTGAGTCAATCGATTCGTTTGATGCAATCGATCCGACAGTTCCTGCGGAAGCGCCGATGCCAATAACCTCGCTGGATATTGCAACTATTTTGGTTGTTTCAGAAGAATCCGAAACAAAAGTGGTTAAATCGACCCGTCCAGAGAAATTATCAGGAGCTTTGAATTCGAGCATGATGCTCTCACCGGGCGCGAAGGTCGATTGATAAAGGATCAATTCGTAATCTTCGAAGACCGCCCGATGTCGCAAGATCGCATCTTCTGAAGCGAGCGGATACGGATCGACACTGGATCCACCGGCTATCTCGTAGGAAGAGTCACAGATGCCATCTCTGTTTCCATCCGTGCATCCTTCTTCGATCGCGTCGAAGTCCTCGTACCAGTTTCCCTGCTCTTCCTGGTGCCAGAGGTTATCGCCATCGTCGTAGGCGTTCTGGCCATTTTTCAGAAACTCGTTTCCGAAGATCAGGTTATCCTGGTAAGCTCCTCTAAAGCCGATCTCGCTGACCTTGAGGCTTGACGCCTCCGTCTTTGGGCGATACTTTATCGAGACGCCACCGCTTTCAGACGTCGTCATGCTTTTGGTGGCGTTATTCCTCGATATGTGGATCCCCTCATCGTTTTCTGCGATGCGATTGAAGCGAATCTCGTTTCCCCAGGAAGTCTCAAGATATATGCCAACGTTGTTTTTCTCGACGATATTGGAGCTGACTTGGACATCTCTTGCATCCTGGAGCAAGATTCCAATGCTGTTTCCAACTATTGAGTTCTCTTTGACGGTGCAGTTCTGGGCCAAAACCCGGATTCCAGCATCCCTTTCCCCAGGGCCCGATCCCGAGATCTCAAAACCTTCCAAAACGATTTCGCCGGCTTTCAAAGTTACAACGCTCCCAAAGCTGCCCCCATCAATCACAGCGCCGCCAGTGCCTCTGAGGACGATCCCTTCTTCCAGGACGAGGTTCCCTTTGTGGTATCCCCCTTCCACGAGAACCGTGTCTCCTGCCTTTGCAAAGTAGAGGGCTTTTTGGATGCTCTCTTCTGGGCCGACTTTCAGGGTCGTTCCGTGAACTGATCCTACGAGCAAGAATGATATTGTAATTGCGATAATCAAAGGGCGAAACCGGTGACTCTGGTCGCCCTTGCCGTCTCCATCTCCCCTATCTGGGACGGGCCTTGAGCTTCTTTGCATGAACTTTGTCATGCGCCTTGGTGTAGTAAAACGTTTTGACTTTGGAAAATCCCGTCTCGAACTTTGCGTCACAATCTGCAGCTCTTCTCGTCAAGCTGGCTCTTCTTGACCAGGTAATATCCCACCGAGAGGGCGACTATGATGGCGCCGATCCCTATCAAGGTCGTTCCTGGGAGCTTCTTCAAGTCCAGGATGATGACCTTTCGGGCGATGGCGATCATGGCCACCAGGAGGACAACCTGGACGTTGATCACGTTCTCTTCGATGTATATCTTGAACGTTTCGAGAAGCTCAATTCCGATGAGGACCAAAAGGAAGTATCCAAAGATCTCCAGAAGCTGATCTATTCCTAGAAGCGGAATTGGAGGATTGACAATATCGATTGAGATGACGTAAATCAGTTCTAAAGTCGCCAGCAATACCACCAGCCCCATCATCCAGGTGAGAATGATGAGGATCATGTTCTGGAATTTCTTCAGATATTCCATCATGCACATACCTCTTTTGGACCATTTTGTCATTGGTCCTGTTTACATATTATAGTGTTTAACGATACCTTTCGGACAAATCTCAAACTCGCAAGAGTTTGAGATTTGACCTATTCGTATCGTTAAGCACTATTCTGGCAAGAACCAATTAGTTTCATCTAATTGGTTCTCGACTATAATATTATGACTCGGGTTTCTGAGATTTGGTTCTGTACTTGACGTACATCAGTATCCCGATGAAGAGCGTTGTGAAAGAAACCGCATTGGCCACGATGATCGCAGTATTGCGAAGATGTATCCCGTAGAGCATCCAGAGGATAAGGCCCATGCTCAGTTGGACCAACATGGGAAGGCTCACGTCGTTTACGGATTTGGTCCGTTTCATCTTCACTAATTGCGGCACAAAGCTGAACATCGTCAGAAGGCCCGCAGTATATCCGACTATTTCCCAGTTCATGGGGCTCGCTTCTAGAAAACGCATACGTTCGTAGGCTCTAAGCCTGCAGATTATTCAAGCTCAATCTCTCACGAGACATCTCCCGACCACTCTTTGGACTTGTGGACTATTGGTTAATCACCCTTTCGGCCTTCATTCCTGGCCGGGATAAAAAAAAAGCGTGCGGTCAGTGCACATGTGAATTGGTCAGTCGAATAACTCATATAATTATAAAAGGTCTACCGAAATTCTTATTAATTAACATGGATGTTGGTGAGTTATATGTATACTCGGGTGGAGGTGTTTTCCTTGGAGAGACGAATTATCTTCGTGATATTGGCGGCCTCGTTATTTTTGCCTCTGGTTTTTGGAGCTTCAACTGCCAGCGATGATTATCCAAAAACAATCATCGATTCTGCTGGACGAGAAGTAACCATCCAGATGCCCATCGAGCGGATTATCGTCATGCATACAGATGCAGCAGAAGCGGTCAGGTTGCTTGGGGCAGAAGACATGATTGTCGGAATGACTGATACGGTACAGAAACAGAGTGATTATTTCCCGGAGTTGCAAGACGGGGAGATCGTCGGCACCTGGCGTGAATTCGATTTCGAAAAGATCGCCCAGATCGCACAAGATGGAAAAGATACGATCGTTCCGAATATTATTGTGATCGGATACCCTTCAGGATCTTACCAGGGCAGCTCTTATGCAGTAGATTCGATCGATTCGGGACTGGCCAATTTCGTCGATTCGGGCAGCATATCGGTCGTCGGCTTTAATCTCAACAATCCTGAAACGATGGAACAAGAATTGACCGCGTTGGCGGAAATGCTCGAAAAAGAGGACGAAGCACAGAATTTTCTCGATTGGTATTATGAGAAAGTAGATGATGTCAAGAGCGCTGTGGAAGGTCTGCCTCTGCAAAGAGTATACGTCGAAAGGCCACCTTCCAAGGGTTTAGGCGAACTCAAAACTGCCGGCACCCTATATGAAATTCACAACTTATTGGAGCTTGCAGGAGGGTACAACATCTGCAGAGAAGCCGCATCAAGCCCGATTGTGACCTGGGAATGGGTGATAACCGAAAATCCCGATGTCATCCTGATGCTTCCGTCCACCCTCGACCCGTCAATCAAGGGCCTTGGATGGGATCCTGAGGCACATGGGGCTTTGATCGAGGGGATGAGAGACGACCTCACAAACCGCAATGGTGCAGAATTCGTCTCTGCGGTGAATAATGACCAAGTCTACGTGGTTTACAGGGATTTCTTCTTCGGTGCAGATCAGGCGGTAGGACTCACGTATCTCGCCAAGATAATGCACCCAGATGTTGAGCTAGACCCAGACGAAGTGTACCGCGAGTATCTCGATCGTGTGGGTTTGGAGTATCCTGAAGGCAACGTGTTTGCTTACCCGATAGTCTGAAACTGCTTCGACTTATCGTCGCCGACTCCCGTTAACTCTAAGAGTTAACGAGATTGTGGAACCACATCATAAAAATGGGCTACCGACTTCTTGGGCGGCTGCCCATAAACGTTTTTTTGATCGATTCTGCCACTCACATCAGTTTGAAAGTATTCTTGATCTCAAGTCCGAATTACTTGGTCATACTTTAACCGAAATGTTTATTAATTATTCGGCGTATTGTACGCGACGCGGATAATTAATATAAATGACATATAATTCACAAAAAATATGGGAAGATATAATGTTGAATTCCAGATGTTATGACGTGGAATGCACCCCACCAAAGCTCTCCCAAAGGCAAATTTCCCTCGCCAACGTCGTGATGTATCCGAAAAGGGGTCTACTTCAGATCAGACGTGCAAGGCGTTGAAGTTTCTGCGCGGCTTTAAGGATAAACGCGCAAGATGGCAACGTGATCTGGGGTGTCGGTCAATTAAACTTAAATTCGATCAACTTAATGGGATGATTCGAACACAATGACTTCAGACGATGCGATCGAGAAGGGCTTGCTTGTAGACGAGTACTCCCAGTTTGTCGGCCGAAAATTGCTCGTCATTACGGTCTCAATTCTTGGAATCGTGATATTGGCGGGAATTGCAGCAACCCTTGGATCGGCCAACATCACGCCAATTGAGGTCTACTCGGCGATACTGGCGAGGTTCTTCCCGGGCCATTTCCACACCACCGACTTCATAAATACCATCGTCTGGCAACTTCGTCTCCACAGGGTTCTCATGGCCATCGTTGCGGGATTTGGCCTTGCGGTTTCTGGAACTGCCATGCAAGGTATTCTCAAAAATCCCCTGGCAAGTCCCTTCACCTTGGGGATCGCATCTGCAGCCACCTTCGGCGCGTCTCTTGCCATCATCCTCGGCGCAGGCTTCGTCTCTGGCCAGTATCTGATAGTGGGAAACGCCTTCATTTTCACCATGCTGGCGTCGCTCATCGTCTATGGTCTTGCCAAGTACAAGGGGATAACTCCCGAAACCATGATTCTGGCAGGGATCGCCATCATGTACCTATTTTCGGCCATGACTTCCTTTCTCCAGTACGTGGGCGAGTCTGAGGAAGTTCATGAGGTGGTCTTCTGGATGATGGGAAGCTTAGGGCGATCGTCCTGGGATAAAGCATTCATAATATTTGCCGTCACGCTCGTCTGCACTCTGGTCCTGATGATCCTTTCGTGGGACATCAACGCGTTAGGTGCTGGTGATGAGACTGCCAAAAGTTTGGGCGTAAACGTGGAGATAGTCAGGGTGACCTGCATGATGTTGGCAGCTCTCATAACCGCCAGCATAATCTGTTTCACCGGAACGATCGGGTTCATCGGTTTGGTCGCGCCTCACATAACCCGAATGGTTGTAGGTGGTGACCACAGGTTCCTGATCCCAGCTTCTGGCTTAATAGGTGCCCTTTTGCTCTTGGGCGCAGACACCGTATCGAGGACCATTTTGGCTCCAGTCATATTGCCGGTTGGGATCATGACCGCGTTCATGGGCGTGCCCTTTTTCATCTACCTGTTCTTGAAGAGGAGGAAAGATTATTGGTAAAAATTACCATAAAGAATCTCACTTTCGGTTATGGAAGTAACAAGATCTTGGACGACCTAAACCTGGTCATAGGCGACTCAGAGATTCTCAGCTTGGTGGGGCCGAACGGTTCTGGAAAGACCACTCTAATCAAGTGTATCGATCGCATCCTCAAGCCAAAGGGAAGCATCCTCCTGAATGGGGGTAGAGACCTCCAGTCCATGAGCCGACAGGACGTGGCAAAGTACATAGGATACGTTCCTCAGTCTTCTTCAGGAGTCCTTTCCACCACCGTCTTTGACACAGTCCTCATGGGAAGAAAACCCCACATGGGATGGAGGGTGGGCGAAGAGGATCTCGACAAGGTGGTGGAGATCATGAAGCTTCTCCAAATCGAGAAGTTCGCCTTGAAAGATTTCAACGAGCTGAGCGGCGGCCAAAAGCAAAGTGTCCTCATAGCAAGGGCGCTCTGCCAAGAGCCCAAAGTCCTCCTCTTAGACGAGCCCACGTCCAACCTCGACTTAAAGCATCAGCTGGGCGTGATGGAGACGGTCCGCTCATTAATCAAGAAAACGGGGGTTTCGGCCGTAATGGCCATCCACGATCTCAACCTGGCTGCCATGTATTCAGACAAGCTCTTGATGCTCAAAGATGGGAAAATTCACGCCATGGGCGCGCCTGAAGATTTGCTCACCCAGGATAACATAAGGTCTATCTTTGGGGTGGAGGCCGTAGTAGTAAATAATCTAGATAGACCCTACGTGGTGCCTTTGTGCTCTTTAAAGGGCGAAGCCTGCGACTAGAAAAGTGGGCGCTGATTGTGTACGGCTAGTCGTCGAAGTTTTTGGTCAATAGAAAATCGAGGCTCAGGAATCGCGGATCTCTGGCTTGAGATCCCATTCCATTCGAGACGCCAACCTTTGATATCACACTTATCTCAAAAACGGCTTTTTACAAGATCGTTCTTATTTTCTGCTGATGTATTCATCTAATCAGATCTCGGCTATATCTTTTTTCGTCGGCACATTGCCAAACCCCCCATTCCAAAACACAAATAAACTTGCACGCTCACCAGTGCCACAATGACCAAGTTCATCGTAGTCTTGGGCACTACTTCCCACTCGGGCAAGAGCACTCTTGTGGCGGGCCTGTGCAGGATATTCTCGGACCGGGGCCTAAAAGTCGCTCCTTTCAAGTCCCAGAACATGAGCCTCAACTCCTGGGTCACCTCGAAGGGTAAAGAGATGGGGATCGCCCAGGCGGTCCAAGCTTGGGCCGCAAGAGTCGAGCCGACCGAACAAATGAACCCGATTCTGCTCAAACCCAAAGGTGACCGGACGTCCCAGGTCATAGTCTTTGGCGAGCCCGTAGCCGACAAATCTGCAGAACAGTACTACAAAGAAATCAACGGGCTCGAAAGTGTCGTCGACGAGGCGGTGGCAAAACTAGAGCAAGAGTACGACTACGTGGTGGTCGAAGGCGCCGGCGGCGCAGCCGAGATCAATCTGTACGATAGAGACCTTGCCAACACATACATTTCAACGAAGCTTGGGTCCCCCATAATCCTGGTCGCCGATATCGAGCGGGGCGGAGTCTTTGCAAGCCTCTACGGAACCGTGATGCTTCTCAGACCCGAGATTAGATCGCTCGTAAAAGGGCTTGTCATAAACAAGTTTAGAGGTGACCCTGGAATCCTCATGCCAGGCCTAAAAGAGCTAGAGGATCTGACAGGAATTCCAGTGCTTGGGGTCATGCCCTACCTTGACCTCACCCTCCCATCAGAAGACTCAGTGTCGCTTGGCGACAAAAAACCCAGAAGCGCAAGAAAGG
>CAZXBV010000014.1:0-4914 GCA_964639155.1 uncultured Methanotrichaceae archaeon | reverse complement strand
AGAATATCCAACTTCACCGACTTTGAACAGCTAGAACGAGAAGCTCATGTAAGATACGTAACTCCTGGCGAACCCCTGGGCGAACCCGACGCAGTGATCATTCCTGGAACCAAGAACACCGTCTCAGATCTCGATGAGATGCGAAAGAGGGGCACCGACAAGGAGATTTTGGCGCTCAGGGAGAAAGGCGTTCCGATTCTTGGAATCTGTGGCGGATACCAGATTATCGGCCGAGAGATCATAGACGAAGGAATAGAAAACACCACCGACACCATCCCGGGCCTTGGTCTGCTCGATCTCACCACTCATTTTGACAGATACGAGAAGAGAACCGTCCAGGTGAAAAAGACGGTCACCGGTGACGGGCCCATCCTCGGACCGATCAAGGGCGAGACCGTCTGGGGCTACGAGATCCACATGGGAAAGACCGATTCAAGAGAGCCTGCCGCCTTCGAAGACGACGGTGCCGTAGGCGAGGGCGGACTAGTCCTTGGAACTTACCTTCATGGGATCTTCCAGAACGATAACTTCAGAAACGCGTTCCTCGATTACCTCTACCGCCAAAAGAACCTCGTCCGAAAGACTTCTGCCTGTGGAGACGGATACGACGAGCTTGCAAGCGAGATGGTGCGATATCTCGATATGGAACAGATCTGGAAAATGATCGACCTTGAGCCGCCTCAACAACAAGATGGTGAAAACGAAACTATGTGTAAAAATGCTGACTGATAATAAGAAAAAATAGGTAAAGGAAGGAAGGAGGAGAGGGGAGAGCAGGTCCGATAGCTCGAAGTCGGGAAGGATCACTCTTCCGACTTCAGAGCTTCGATCCTGGCTTTTATCCTATTTAGCTCTCCTTCCAGGTTCCTAGCCGCATCTTCTAAAGATACCAGCTCTTCTGCAGGGGAAGGAGCAGGAGGCACAAAGGCGTTTGGCACTCCAAACCCAATCGGAGCACCTGCCCAAGCGACTCTCCTAAAGCCTCTTCCGCCGCCACGACCTCTTCCGCCGCCACGAGGTGCATATTGCCCAAATCCAGGCGTAGCGTAACCAGGCGCCTGATTTCCTGCACAGTAACCAAGAGCCCTTCCAGTCCTCGGACCAAATCCTACTGGTCCAGTTCCATCTCCACCAGGCATATTCTTATGACCTCCTGTTTTTTGTTGCACGTCCACGTCCTTTGCCGCGCCCCTTTCCATCGCCTTTGGTATCAGATCCTTCAGATCCAGACGTGGTATAACCGGGCGCTTGATTTCCTGAACAATAACCCTGGGCTCTTCCAGTCCTCGAACCAGATCCCCTAGGTCCTGTTCTGTCTCCTTTAGGCATAATTCTCAAGTCCACCGTTTCTTCGTCGTTCGTCTTGGACGCACGCGTCCACTTTAGCAGTAGTCCTTCAAGCGTTCTGTCCGATTAAGTCACTTATGCGAGCTAATATTTAAGGTTTATGCTAAAATCGAGAAAGGTTCAAATATATAGTCACATATACGCAAGACTCATGTGCCCAGGAAGAGCCAAAGGACGAGGCAGACGTCGTGGTCAGCGATGGATAACCGAAATCCCAGAGAAGAGACGGTTCGAGCCCGAGGGCACGAGTGCGACCGAGGCTATAAACCTATCTTTCGAGGAGCTAGAAGCCATACGGCTCGTCGACCTCCTGGGACTTCAGCAGCAGGAAGCCGCCTTCTACATGGGCATCTCCAGGAAAGCTTTGTGGAACGATCTTCGAAGCGCAAGAAAGAAGGTTGCTTCCGCCTTGGTTTATGGACTGGGCATAAGGATCACCGGCGGAAATTACGCCCTGAGGGGCGAACAACGCAGCCAAAGCCAAGAACAAATTCCCGAAATGCAAAGCCAAGACCGAGACCGCCAAAATGATGCGATGGCACCTGGTTGCGGCAAAGAGGAGAAAATGGCACTCTTGGAAAAGGAAGCCGAGAGAATGGAAGAGCTCTTGGCCTCTGTCAAAGCCAGAATGAACGCCTTGAAATTTGAAGACGATTAATCAGAATCGCTCTTCTTCCGTTCGTAGTCTTCTTTTATCGCCTCTATCATCGCGTCGTCAGCTTCGACGATGAGGGGCCCGATGTAGTTACAGTCTTTACAGTGGTATACTTTGCCCACAGATCCACCAGTCTCGTAATAGAGCTCCGAGCTACCACAGACCGGGCAGACTTCTTTCATCCCCTTATTTCCAGACATTCGTCTATTTCTCCTAAACTGATAAGTCCACTGAAGATAGTGCACTGAACCCATATCAACATTTTCACTTTATGGATGGAATAACCTTTTGTGCCACTAGATGCACAAATCTTATATAAGACGTTCTCAAAAGCACAACAGCGTACAATATGGTACATTCGTTCCTGGTGATCCTATGAACAATATGTTAATGGTCGAACCATCTCTTTGCACCGGTTGCAGAAGCTGTGAAATGGCCTGCTCCCTCAGCCACGAGGGAAAATGTAGCCCGACTCTTTCCAGAGTGAGAGTTATCAAGTTCGAAGCTCAAGGGAAGAACTATCCCACAGTCTGCGCCCACTGCGCCAAGCCCTCGTGCCTTTCAGCCTGCACCCAAGGCGCAATCAAGATAGATCCAGAGATCGGGTCTGTCGTGATCGACGAATCCCTTTGTAACGGTTGCCGTGCATGCCTTGCGGCCTGTCCTCAAAGCCAGATCAGTTTCCACCCAGAAAAGAAGGTGGCCATAAAATGCGACCTTTGTGGAGGCGACCCCCAGTGCGCCAGATTCTGTCCGACAGGCGCTCTTTCCTTCGTCGGAATCGATCAATATCTCATGACAAAACGGCGCGCCCTCCTCAAAGCCACATCAGAAGCGCTCTGAAGATTGAGATAGACAATTTGATCGATTGAAATGAATGATACAAATGAGACGGAAATTAAGATAGGACGAAGTGAGTATAATGACAGAGGGATGGACCGGAAAGAGGCTGCGAGTTGACCTAACCAGCGGATCTATCGAGGCTGAAAAGATCGATCAGATTTACCAGAAAAAGTGGCTTGGTGGAAGAGGCTTTAATTCTGAACTTCTCTACAGAGAGGTGGGGCCAGAAGTTGACCCTTTGAGTCCTGGAAACCTCCTGATATTTGGGGTAGGACCGCTCACAGGAACCTTTGCACCTGCCAGCTCCAGAACCACTATAACTGCCAAATCACCACTGGGCGGGGGTTTTGGCGACTCCAACATGGGAGGGCACTGGGGGCCTGAGCTGAAGTTTGCAGGTTACGATCAGATCGTGATCAAGGGAAAAGCAGACGGGCCCGTTTACCTTCTGATCGAGGACGATTGCGTGAAGATCAAGGATGCCACTCACCTTTGGGGCCTTGAAGTCTCAGAAACCGATGCTCTGATCAAAGAAGAGGTGGGAGATCCCGAACTTCACGTGGCAGCGATAGGCCCAGCAGGCGAAAATCAGGTTCGATACGCCTGTATAATCAACGACGTATCGAGGGCAGCGGCGAGATCCGGGATGGGCGCTGTGATGGGCTCAAAGAATCTCAAGGCGGTGGTGGTCAGAGGCACCGGCTCTGTTGAGATCGCAAATCCTGAAGAGTTCTACCAGATATGTTCAGAGACGAGAGATCGGCTGAAACAGGATGCGGTGGCTCAGCTTCTTCACGAACAAGGATCACTTTTGTTGACAATGCCTGCCAACTATGAGCATGGATGGTTCTGCTGGAAGAATTTCCAGAAAGGCTACCACCCCAGAGCAGATCTTCTCGGCGGCGAGCGCCACAGGGACGAATTTTTAGTCCACAGAGAAGGCTGCTTTGCGTGCCCCATATCTTGCGGCAGGTTCAGCCGCATAACCAATGGAAAGTACGCAGGGGAAGAGGCTGGCGGACCCGAATATGAGACCTTGGCGGCACTGGGTCCCAGGTTGGCCCTTCTGGATATGAACTCAGTCATCCACAACAACAAACGGGTCAACGAACTGGGCATGGATTCTTGTTCGTGTGGCGGTGCCATCGCCTGGGCGATGGAGTGTTGGGAAAAAGGGCTCATCACAGAAGACGACACATGTGGCCTTGTGCTCGATTGGGGCGACCAGGACGTGATCGTGAAACTGATCGAGATGATCGCAAAAAGAGAGGGGTTTGGCGACCTTTTGGCCGAAGGCTCCCATCGAGCGGCTCAGATCTTGGGGCGAGGTCATGACTACTCAATCTCAATCAAGGGTCACGACATGTCTCAGGACGACCCGAGAGGCCTTGGGTTCGCCTTTGGGATCGGGTTTGCCACTGGAAGAAGGGGTGGCGACCATCTTCAGGGTCTTCCGTGCCTGGAGCTGACCGGAAGCTTCTATCCGGGATTGGTCAAGAAGATTCTGGGAACGAGCAAGGCCGAAGAGAGGCTTTCAGTGGTGAAAAAGCCTGAGATGGAAAAATACCAAGAAGATCTGAAGGCCTTGGGCGATTCCTTGACCCAATGCGCGTTTACCCACACCTGGTCTTTTGCAGTACTGCTCGAAGACATGGTCAAGCTTCTCAACGCGGCGACAGGACTTGATTACACTCCAGAAGAGCTATTGATGGTGGGCGGAAGGATCGTTCACCTGGAACGGGCCTACTGGAACAGGCTTCTCGTCGGGCGACACGAGGACAAGAGCCCAAAGAGGTTCACGGAAGAACCCATGCCAGACGGACCAAACAAGGGCTCTGTATTCCCAGAAGCAGAGCTGATTCCAAAGTACTACCAAGTCAGAGGCTGGGACGACGAGGCCGGTTTTCCGCTTCCCGAGATCCTGGCAGATTATGGTCTGGAAGAGGTGGCACTGGAGCTTGAACCGTATCGAGAGAAGTATCTGAAGAGAAATGGAGAGTGCGAGACGCTCAAAGTATAGTGTTTAACGATACCTTTCAGACAAATCTCTAACTCATAAGAGTTTGAGA
>CAZXBV010000013.1:5542-13361 GCA_964639155.1 uncultured Methanotrichaceae archaeon | reverse complement strand
AAGGAGCTGATGCGCGGGGTAGAAAGGGCCCAAACGGTGACAATTTCAGCTTTGCGAACCTCAGTGACGGTTGCTGGCGCTCTCTATAACCAGAAGATTGTCCTGAAGAAGATTGAAATGCTCAATGAGACCACAAATGATCTCATCAGCAGCACCTCGCAAATGCTGAAGGATCAAGGGGCGGAAATCCAGAAACGATCAATGGAAGCCAATATATCCGTCGAGGGGATGACGATCGCCTTTGCCGATGTCATGGAGGCGCTGGACTCCATCAGTACCTATAAGCAAGAAGCGCTGCCCAAAATGCGGGATACTATCAATCAGTTCAAGGAACTGGCCGCCAAAGGCGAAGAACAGATCCAGCAGCTTGAGAAGGGCCATAAACTGGCACTATAGCTAAAGTTAGAGCCTTGACTATAGAATCTATCCCCAAGACATAAGATAACATCCATCAGAAGAAATCAGACACATTCCAGAGACCAGAATCTGCTACATCCAAACCAGAATAACCAAGATTGCAGCAGGTGAGCCAAATTTTGTCCTCTTTTTTGTATGCGTCAAAACCATCCTCAAAATCAACAAATGTAGCCTCTGAATCCCTGCTTGAGGGAATAAAATCCCACGAGCTTTCACCATCAGGGTACCGAGACCAAGCGTATTCGTCGTTCTCGGCATCGCTGAGATGTGGGGTTCGATCCACCTCGATACCGATCCAATTGAAGAGAACGATCACTTCATCAGTGTTACGCAACCAGTAACCCTCGCTTGATATCGAATAGAATCCCTTCGCGGGGATTATCGTTCCTGATGGAAAAACCAACGTGACGTTCTGAGCAGTTACTAGGCTCCAGCCACTTACGTCCGCACTTTCGTATCCTCCGTTGTAGAGTTCAACCCATTCGTTGTTCTCGTCGTATCCAGGCGGGTTGAGCTCTACCTCATTTATAACTAAATCGGTATAATTTAAGAAATGTTCAGATTTGTTTTGAGCCCACCAGTCTTTGGGATCGAACTCATTGGTATCAAAATCCGTCACAACCGCATGCCCTTCGTCCACCAAAATTCTGTTGAAGGGATGAGTGAAGTTGATGCGTCTATCATCTTCTTCTAGATAGATGACACATAAGAGCCGTCCCAAAGGATCATGACCATCTTGGCTCTTGTTATCGATGTCCATCCAGACACGTTGACCCAAAATCATCACCTCGACAAACTCTTTTGCGATTTGACCATCTTGAGTATCCAACGCTGGCGAATCTAGGTCGGCAAGCCTCACTTGCTCAATATCTCTAGCCCTAGGATCTGTATTATCCATCTCGATCAGAAACGTATCTCCGCTCACTACCTGGATTACGATGCCGCTTGTTTCGTTGGGCACAGCCCAGGCTGACCAAGAAAGTGCCACAAGAACGACCAACAGAATTGCAGCTTTTATCATCTCAACGCACCTCGATCAAAACAAAGAAAGATGTGGACCTATGTGCAGCTCTGCCCCCGTTTCCGATTCAAAAGAAGAGCTACAGCCATGATTCCACTCAAGGTCGCGAAGGGGCCGACCCAAGGAAGGTTGTCTCCTTCATTGTTCTCCAAACCTCCGTCTCCTTCTAGCCCGTCTTCTGACTCATCCTCTTGCACATCTCCCGCCTCATCAGCGTTGGCATCAAGCCCATCTCCCTTAGGTTCTTCATAAGCCCTTTCTCTGGCCACCGCAAAGGACGTTTCGGTTTCTTCATCTAAACTTGGGACGAAAAGCCCCTTATTCTTCCAGGCGTATTTATGAGAAGGATCTGATAGGATCGACCTGTCATAACAATCGAGAGCTTCTTCGTGTCGTCCCAACTCTTGAAAGGCTGCACCCTTGTTGTTCCAAAAGTCTGCATTTTTTGGATCAATTTTCAGAGCTTTATCATAACAGCTCACAGCCTCTTGATATCTACCCTGACCGTGGAAGACAAGGCCTTTGTTGTTCCAGGCTTCTGCATCCTTAGAATCGATCTTGAGGATGTTATCATAACAGTCCAAAGCTTCAGCAAGCCGCCCTATTTTAGACAGCAAGACGGCCTTGTTGTGCCAAGCGTCGACATCCTTTGGATTGACAGAGGTTGCTTTCTCGTAACTGCGTATGGCTTCCTCATATTGTCCCAGGTTTGAGTGTGCAAGACCCTTGTTCCGCCAAACATCTCCATCCTTAGAATCGATCTTTATCGCAGTCTCATAACAGGACACCGCTTCATCATATCTGCCCAAGTTGCTCAAAGCGATGCCTTTGTTATACCAGACGTTCTCACTAGCAGAACGGATATCGAGCGCTTTTTCATAACATTTAATAGCGTCACCATAATCACCCATTCTGACTAGGTTATCACCCTTATCAGACCAGTAGCTGGAGGATAACTCATCTCCCTGAATTGGGGACACACAGATGAACGAGGCAAAAACAAGAAGTGTGAACCAATATACAGATCGGCCCTTCTTCGTTTGGCCTTCTTCGAACATGGGCCCCCTTTCTTGGGTTTTTGGTGAAGATGAACGCATTGATATACCACTCCTTGTGATTTTTGACTTCGTTTAATTTGACTTTGTCACATTCTAGGCTTGACTGTAGGCTGACTTAATAGAATGTTCACTCATTCGAGTCCCAAATCTTTTGCCCTTTCAAAGGCCTCTTCTGCCTCATCATCTCGATGGAGGGTTTTTAGCGCGAGCCCCAAATTACGCCAGGAAGTGGCATATTCGGGCCAAATCTCCACCGCCTTTTGGAAACATTTAAAAGCTTTTTTGGGTCGTTTCAGAGCACTTAAAGCCACTCCTTTGTTGTTCCATGTGTAAAAATCAAACGGATCAACCATTATAGACTCATCATAGCACTCGATAGACTCTTCATGTCGTCCCAAGTTGTCTAAAGCGGCGCCCTTGTTGTTCCAAGCACTTCCGGCTCGTTTTCCCAATGGTTCAATCTCAATAGCCCGATCATAGGCTTCCAGCGCGTCTTCAAATCGCCCCATGGAATGGAGCGCATAACCTTTGACAACCCAGGTTATGGGGTTGGCAGGTTCCACTTCCAAAGATCTATCACAACATTCCAATGCATCTTCATGCCTGCCAAGCTCGTTAAGAGCAATTGCCTTGTTCCGCCAGGCGTTGGCATTTTCAGGAGTTAGCTCCAAGACCACATCAAACGAGCTTAGTGCTTCTTCGTGCCGGTGTAATTTACGCAGAGCGACCCCTTTCAGGTACCAAGCGTCGGGATGGAGGTGATCTTCGTCTATGACCTTATCGAGACATTCTATCGCTGACTCGAACCTGCCTGAATTATAACGGCCAAGACAATTCCTGTGATAAATATCTAGATCTAACATATCTCCACCAACCGTTCCTATATCTGAGGCACATATGCCTTAGATATTTCCATCCCATCCATTGCACCACCCATTATATCCTTCAGCTGCACTTTCAGCCAGTTGTGCCCTGTTTTGTAAATATCAAGAAGGTCTGATTGGACTGAGCTCCAAGATCGATGAAATTGAATCTGTTTCTCCAAAAGATCGGAAAGGTCACGAGCGGAGTCTGGCCCAACGTGAATTATATAAGCAAATAATATGGCCAAGATTACGAGAAACGCGACGAATTTTCTCTTAGATCTCTTTTTCTTGGGACTGGGCCCGCCCCTTATGGGATACTGTCCTTTTTCGGATTCAACGTCCTCTTTCTGAGCCCGACCCCTTTTTTGGCGAATATTCCTCCGAAGGTTCTCGATCTCGACTTCACCCCAGAGTCTGACCCCGAAAGTTTCGGCCATTTCGCGAGCCCCTCTCGTGAATCCAGATGAGGCCGAGGCCACAACCGCGATGCTACCAGGAAACCTTTTTTGGACTCCCAGTATCTTGTCTATTTCAGCCCTGCCAACCGGGGTGCTCAGCTTTTTACATTGTATTATATAAGAGATTTCATGACCTACTTCATCGGCCTTGGTGGCGATTATATCCACACCACCATCATTGGACCTTGCCGTCTTGTTCACCTTGTAGCCGTTCAGCTCCATGAGATCGGCTAGGTCTTCCTCAAACCCATATCCCGCTTGTTGAGGATTCATCTTTTCACCTCAGCGGCAAAGACGCCACCCTTTAGGGGCTCCAGATCGGAAGATCTGGAGCTCTTCAGCGTAAGCTGAAGTGTGGAGAAGAGCCGCGTACATACCGAAACTTATATATCTGTTCAACGTCAACATCACCTTACTCAAGAGCTATGCTCCGTCAGCACGCCTCAGTTAATGGGGCCTGGGCACTCTTACAAATATTGTAAGGGTAATGCGGCGTTAAATGGCTGGCGTTTTGAGTCCTACATACAGTGTGACACTGTCCCAAGAGACATGGTGGGAGTGATTGACCAGATATTGCTGTAAGTTCGCATCCCACAACGCTGCTGCATTTTGTTGCCCCCAAGTTTAACTATTTAGTCACGTTTAGCAGTTCGCAGAGCCACGGCATTTGGGCCATGGTAGTTGATATCATATCCACAACTTTGCAATGAAGCCGTTTGACCGCGACGTTATCTTGGAAACCAATATGTTATATATAATGATGTTGTACTACTTTATGCCCATGGGATGCAAGCCTGTGGAGAGATCAAACGATCCCATAGGCCATACGACGGGGAACTGAGCTGGATATGGGTCCATTATGGCAAGATATATATTACCAAACTACAACTTGCGGCACATATGCAGTCTTAAGGGGGTGCCATGATATTATGAGTTCAATACAGTCTGAGATCACTAATCGACTGGTCCAGTTCCTGGATTTAGACAAAGACGGTAAAAGGCGTTTCGTACTGGAAGTGATCCTCGAAGCCGGTGAGATCACCGTAAGCTCGCTTTATAAGGCGGTCAAAGAAAGATACGAAACTTCGCGAAAAGTCGTAGCATCGCTTTTGGGTTACATGTGCTCCAAGCTGGGAATACTGAGAGCATGCAAGAAATCGTACAGATTTCCTACCGTATATGTCCTACGAGATAATTACGTAGATCTAGTTAAATCGGCACTGAGAGCTACGGCTACAGATTCATGACCAACGTGAAGGATGCACCCCGAACTGCGACCACTTTGAAGGTAAGATCAAAATCCGAGCACTGGATAAGTCGCTCCCGGGACCCGTATGGTGAACTTGTGCTTCGGCTTTTTCAAGACGAAAAGACGGCACAACGCGGCAAGAAATTTCTCCTCATTTTGGAAGATCGGCAAAACAGAGACAACCCACTCAGAACTGAAGAGTGGAAAGACATCATAGAAGATCTCGGCGTGAGCAGGTCTGCTTTTTATGCTATGAGGAACAAACTGTTAGGGGCGGGCTTGATATCCATACGAGGTGGTGAATACAAGCTTTCGGGGATGTTCAGTCGAGACTTGGCTGATATGTCTCGATGGTGGTGGACAGCAGTTCTGGGCAACGATCCCGAGACGTTATAGCGCAGCTTTCAGATCGTCCATCTTCTTTTCGATCGTCATGACAACTCTGTCGTTTTCCATGTATTCTAGCTCTGATCCACAGAAAGGACAGATAAAGTTATTTTCGCTGGATTCGTCGAAGACAAAGCGTGCACATCCCTTAACACAGGCGTAAAATATGTTGTCCTTCTCATAAGATAGACGATCGTCCAGCTTTCCCAAAAGCTTCTTTACCTCGGACCCAAGCGCCCTGCCTAGGTTCTCTGGACTGAGAATCCAAAGATAAGTCAGCCAACCGCTTTCAGGATCTCGCTCCCTTCTGTAGCTGGCCAGTCGATGTTCATAGAGCAAGTAGAGAGTTCTTCGGACTGTATTCAGGCTAATTCCAGTAATTTCAGATACATGTTCGTCAGTTATCTCTTCATCAGGCATACTTTCCACTATCTGCAGCCCTTCTTCACCCACTAGTTTGCATAGATAGGCTCGGTGAATTGGATCCTCAATTAAAGTCAACAGATCACCACTCCACCCTCCCATAGGAAGGGTTTTTCAAAGTCACACGTTCAATGAACACCAGTAATTCACGAAGGGCGGGAATCAGTCCCTTTTCGTAGAGGCCGTACATTTCGGGTCAATCTACGGCTAGACTTCATTAGATCCGCTCTATTGGTGGATTGGAAGACGAATATACACATATGTGTCGATTACTTATATTAATTTCGCCACGTGATTATCCAACATGAGAGGAAGTGCGTCCAATGTAATATAACGATTTCGTGAAATTACAAAAAATTGAGATAAGATGTGATTCAGCCCACTTATTACACAATTATAGTAAATATGTTGATATCTACACTCAATCAACTCATCGGAAACAAAGGGGAGGGCTCCGGCTTCATCCTGTTAGCGACTTATCATCGCTAACGCCCGTTAACTCCAAGAGTTAACGAGACAAACCTAAAGACCAGGGACTTCCCGCTTTGCCCACTTCGCTTTCGCAAGTTAAAAGTATCTATCACATATCGTTGAGTTGGGAATTTCTTATCCGGTCCACAAACCTTTTCTTTTTGTCAACAGCCATCCGAGCCACAAGATCGACTTTAGATTTCATCTCCTCAAAATCCCGAACAGGTGCCTCGTCCACCGCCTTCTTTATGGGCGTGTAGGCAGACTCCCTGAACCTGGGCTCAAAATCCGTAATTCCTTCTTTGGTGTGCAGCTCGACGCCTTGTCCCTCTTCAACTCTACCTATTTGGTCGATCTCGACGCCGATACCTTTTATGACGCGAACGATCTCCTCTGCTGAGCTTTGAGGCGCGATTATGAGAAGAGCATCTATGGACACGCCCAGGTAATCTATCTCGAGCGCCTCCAACATCTCCAGAACCTTGGGGTTCACGAGCCGAGCCATCTTCCCCTCTTCGAAGACCAACTTCACGCCCGCGGTTTGAGATATCTCCTTTGCATCGCCCCGGATCCCGCCATTGGTTACATCGGTCATGGCATGAATTGACACGTTAGATTCCAACAAAGCAGCAGCAGCCTCGAGGAACTTGATGTTGATGGTCTCGTCCACCACTTCATGCCATCCATAGTAAAGAGCCGCAGCACATATAGTACCACCACCAGCACCTTCAGTCATCAATATAATGTCACTTGGAGCTGCATCTCTCCTGGGTGTGAGGTTCTCTGCAACGCCAACCGCACCGACACATCCTGTAAGCCGATCTCCGATCACCATGTCACCGCCGATCCTGAGAGTGCTTCCGGTTATCAGCGGCACTCCGACGAGTTCGCCCACGGCAGCGATGCCTGCTATGTGATCAAAGAGCCTGGCAACATCACCATCGTCTGCCAGGTGAACATCAGATAACATCGCTACAGGCCAGGCACCCATCACGTAAATGTCCCTCAGCGTGGCCCGGGTTACGTGAAAACCTGCAAGAAAAGGATAATCGCTTAGCCTGGAATGCATCCCGTCTACGGTCAGGACCAGATACTTTCCGCCAGCTTCGACTGCGCCAGAATCATCCAGCTGTCTTGAATCAACTTCGGCATCTGTCTCGCCAATAACTTCTGCGATCTTCCCATGTGCATAGAAATCGCCCAACCCTCTGGAACCAACGCCAAAGTCGCCCATGGTGACGCCAGATTCCTCAAGCTCGAAGACCTCACCACGGGGGTCCAGAGTAACTTTCGCTTCTTCTATCACGGCTCGCGCCAGTATCTCAGCGTACCTCTCGTCAATCCGATCGCCTTTGACCTCAAGCACTATCCCTTTGAGCTTGGCCTCGACCTTGGGATCGGCCTTTCTTAGACCTCTCTTAGCAAAACCCTCCAAATCCATATCTCTTGAGTTGACCCGAAGGTTAAAA
>CAZXBV010000013.1:0-5442 GCA_964639155.1 uncultured Methanotrichaceae archaeon | reverse complement strand
TCTCTTAGCAAAACCCTCCAAATCCATATCTCTTGAGTTGACCCGAAGGTTAAAAGCTCTACCTTCTTCCGAAGATCTTCTCCAGTTGGAGGGGAGATATGGTGACCATGGTGGGCCTCCCATGGGGGCAGGTCTTGGGGTTCTGGCAAGCCAGAAGGTCTCTTAAGAGAACTTGCATATCTTTCCATGTAAGCTCATGACCTGCTTTTATCGAACCACGACAGGCGAAAAGTTTCAAGACGTCGTCTCTGGTGGTGGCCTCAGTGCTCACTTTGCCAAGGTCGAACAGGTCTTTCAAGACGTCGTGTATGGATTCAGAACTTTCTAGCTTCGAGCCGACTGCTGGAACGGATCTCACGTTGTAGGCGTTTCCACCGAAGGGAACAATCTCAAACCCCATCTCATTCAGAAACGGGTTCCAGTCTTCTAACATAACCTGTTCGCGAGGCGAAAGCTCCAAGTTGAGTGGCACGATCAGTTCTTGGGCCAAAGTCCCTGATCGATGCTTCTTCTGGAGCTTTTCGTACTCGATCCGTTCTGCTGCGGCATGTTGGTCGACGAGGACCAGGCCACCGGGGCCTTCTACCACAATGTAAAGTTTTAGAATCTGACCCATAACCCTGAAATCGATCGAGGCGTCCAGATCGATCTCCAGCCTCTCCGGCATCGAAGTAAAGGGCAAAATCTTCTGAATTTTCGCACCCAACTTTTCTGACTCAGATGAAGCGTTGTGCGAAGTCGCGATCTTGTCAGACCGGACTTCCGCTGAATGGGATTCTACACCCATACCACGATCCGAATCTTGGCCCTGGCCAGGTTCAACACCTTGAGAGGTTGTTGCAGAAGACTCGATATTGCACGGTTCAACTTCGTACGGCTCGACCACCTGTAACTGAAGTGCAGCCATCTGCTTTGAAGAGAACTCAGTATCTTTCAAAGATAGAAGTTCTCGATAAATCGTCTCTGTCAACATCTCAGCCAGTTCTTCTTCCCTCAAGAATCTAACTTCAGTCTTTGCAGGATGGACGTTAACGTCCAGTTGGGATGGATCTATCTGGAGAGAGATCACCGCGATTGGATGTTTCCCTCTTGGTATCAGAGTTCTATAAGCATCATTGACGGCTCTCACCATCGATTTAGACCGTACGGGCCTTCCATTCACGTAGATCATGATCCAGTCAGGGCTGCTCCTGGTGAAGGTGTGCTTTCCCACGGCCCCAGAGATGGAGACGTTTTCAGATCTCGCCTCGATTGGGATCAAGCTGCGAGCCGCATCGCTCCCCAGGATTCTGAGAACGCAGTTGTCCCAGCTTTCAGATCGGAGGGACTTAAAGACCGTCTTCTTTCCTGTAAAAAGCTCAAAAGAAATTTGGTAGTTGATTATAGCGTAAGATGTGACGAGGTCGGTGATCTTGGCAAGCTCTGATCTTGCGCTTTTGAGATACTTACGCCTGGCAGGAACGTTATAGAAGAGGTCCCTGACTTCGATCGCGGTGCCCACAGGACAACCTATGTCGCTTACATCCTGGATCTTGCCATCTTCGATTGTGAGACCGGTTCCGGTGGAAGTGGGATCCACTGACTTAGTTTTCGTCCGGACCTCCACCGACCTTGCAACACTGGATATGCTGGATAAAGCTTCACCTCTGAACCCCAACGTTGCTATCCGGTCCAGGTCATCGACTCCCGAGATCTTGCTGGTGGCGTGCTTTTCGAATGCGAGGACCACATCTTCTCTGTCCATTCCACATCCGTCATCAGCAACTCTGATGAGACGTTTTCCGCCCTCACTCACCTCGATCAGAATCTTAGAGGCACCCGCATCTATGGAGTTTTCTACAAACTCCTTGACTACGGAAACGGGCCGTTCGATCACCTCACCGGCCGCGATCTTGTTCACAGTGTCTGGCTCTAACAGCCTTATCTTGGTCAACTATCCCACGATCCAAAATCAAGTTCCGCGCTCTTGCAGCCTTATCTTGGTCAACTATCTCGCGATTTAAACTCAAGTTCGCGATTCTGCAGCCTCTTTTGATATTCCGCCAACCTGTTGAGGGCCTCTATGGGTGAAATGGTGTTCAAGTCCAAGCCCGTTATTTCCTCGATGAGTTCCCCGAAGAACGGCTCTGGTCTATCCGTTTCATCAGCCTTCAGTCCCACTTCTTTCTGTTCTCCACCCTGGGGTCCATCAAAGAATATGAGCTGAGTATATTTGGATGTAGTCCTCTTTTTCCGATTGTTCTCTCCAAGTGGCTCTATAACAGCCTCTCTTTCGATCGCTTGTAAGATATCTTTAGCTCTGGACACTACTACTTGAGGCACTCCTGCAAGCTTTGCAACGTGGATCCCGTAGCTTTTGTTTGTAGCCCCAGGAACCACTGTTCTGAGGAACACCACCGAGTCACCCTCTTCTTTCACAGCCATGTTGTAGTTTTTAACGCCTGGAAGGACGTCTGCAAGCTGGGTTAGCTGGTGATAATGAGTTGCAAATACCGCTTTTCCCCGAATTTTGTTGTGAATATACTCTGATATGGCCCAGGCAATGCTAAGACCATCAAAAGTGCTGGTGCCTCTGCCGATTTCGTCCAAGAGTATCAGGCTCTGAGAAGTGGCTGAGTTCAGGATATTGGCAAGCTCGGTCATCTCGATCATGAAGGTGCTCTGGCCAGCAGAAAGGTCGTCATAAGCCCCAACTCGGGTAAATATCCGGTCCACAGTTCCCAGTGACGCAAAAGATGCCGGAACGAAGCTTCCTATCTGGGCCAGGATGATGCAAAGAGCAATCTGCCTCATGTAAGTCGACTTTCCGGCCATGTTGGGGCCGGTCAGGATGAGGAACCTGCTCTCTTTGGCATCGAAGTATACGTCGTTGGGGACGAAAATACCTCTCATCGCCTTGTCCAGGACGGGATGCCTGGAGTCTCTGATCGATATGGCCCCTTCTGGGTCAAGCTCGGGCTTTACGAAACCGTTTTCAGCAGCAACCAGAGCTAAAGTGGTAAGAACGTCCAGCTCACCCAAAGCTTTGGCTTTCTCTTGGATCTCTTTTGCTCTGCTTCCAGCTTCTTCTCTGACCTTGAGAAATAGCTCGGCCTCAAGAGCCTTGGACCTCTCCTGAGCCGAAAGAACTTTGGCTTCCATCTCTTTGAGTTCAGGGGTAATAAACCTTTCAGAGTTTGTGAGGGTCTGCTTTCCGATGTACTCTTCTGGGACAGAAGACAGGTTAGCTTTAGTGACTTCTATGTAGTAGCCAAAGACGTTGTTGTAACCCACTTTGAGGGACTTGACACCGGTGCGATCACGTTCTTTTTTCTCAAGACGCGTGATCCAGTCACGTCCCTCTCGAAGAAGGTGCCTCAACTCGTCAAGCTCTGTATCGTAACCATCCCTTATTATCCCGCCATCTCTTATGGTGGTGGGTGGATCACTCAAGATCGATCTTTCTATCAAGTCGACAACTTCGGACAACGAACCGAGATTGAGCCTGAATTTCAAGTCGCAAAGGTGCGGCGTCTTTACACGTTCCAGAATCGTACCAATCTTTGGAAGGCGTTCCAGGGACGACTTAAGCGCTACAAGGTCCTTGGGCGAAGCTGTAGCGCAGGAAGTTCTGGCGACGACCCTTTCCAAATCCCCAAGTCCTTTCAAAGCTTCACGAAGATCGAATCTCAAAAGAGAATCTCGGAAAAGCTCTTCGACAGCATTGAGACGATTCTTGATCTCTTGGCAAGATAAAAGCGGCATTTGGAGCCACTTTTGGAGGTTTCGAGATCCCATAGGTGTGGAAGTCTCATCCAGGAACTCGAGAAGAGAGCCTCGTTTAGACCGATCCCGAATGTTCCTGAATATCTCCAGGTTTCTTAGGGTCACCTCATCAAGAACCATGAACTCTGAAGGTGAGTAGATCCTGATTGAGCTGATGTGATCCAAAGCTTCTAGATGGGTGGATTTGAGATATGAAAGGATCGCAGCACTTGCCTTGACAAGAGGTCCTTTTCTATCGAGCCCCATGTCTTCCAATCGTTTGTCAAAGTGATCTTTGAGCCGCTTTTTCCCCTCTTCAAAGTCGAACTCATCGTCACTTAGAAGCTGAAGGGACATTCCTTCCTGTTTCTTCAAGGAAGCTAGGATCTCATCTTCCAAAGATTCGGGCGCGATGCATTCTGCTGGCCTGAATTTGGTCAATTCAGTTGCCAGTTTCTTTTCAGCCTCGTCTCCACCGGCAATTTCTGTGGCCAAAAACTCGCCGGTCGAGACGTCGAGAAATGCAAGGCCAAAAGATCCTTTCTCTTCGACAACAGAGGCGAGATAGTTGTTTGCACCCTCTTCCAGCATTGAAGGTTCGATTATGGTGCCTGGGGTGATTATCCGGATAATCTCCCGCTTCACCAACCCTTTGGCTTTCTTTGGGTCTTCCACCTGTTCGCAGATGGCCACCTTGTACCCAGCCTTGACAAGCTTTGGAAGGTATGCATCCAGTGCATGGTAGGGAATTCCGGCCAGAGGTATTTTGTTTCCGTCTTGATCTTTCTGCCTTGACGTCAGCGTTATGTTCAGGGCTCTGGCTGTGATCTTTGCGTCTTCTCCAAAGGTCTCATAGAAGTCGCCCATCCTGAATAGGAGGACAGCATCCTTGCATTGGGCCTTGATCCTATAGTATTGCTCCATCAGAGGCGAATTCTTAGCCATAACAGGTCCTGTGCTAGCTTAGACCTGTGGGGACATATCGGTTTCGGTAGTTGGAAACTCGCTAGCTATGTTGTCGAATGGAAAACCAGTCCTTGAAAGTCGAGGAATTCCACTCCATCATAAAACCATTATGGGGAAATATATTTTTTGGAGCATTGGAATCGAACTGCTCCTGAAAAACAGAAGATTAACCGAGATAGGACCAAACGCCTAGAGATTCGACAGTCCCTATCTTGGCGAATCATTCCTTGACGACATAAGTTCCGGCGATCTTATCGTGCCATCCCTGGTTTTTCTTGTCAATCAGAATCCAGATGTACCCCAACGCCAAGACTATGCCAGAGATCTCCATACCGATCCATCTCAGGAAACCTTTTCCATAGCCTACAGGATAAGTGCTGTCGGTTCCGATCAGCTTTATCTTCATAACCTTCATTCCAAAGGTTTGTCCGTTTCCGAAGAAGTATGTATAGTACCCGATCCCGATCAGCACTGGAAGAAGGCTGCCCAGCGTGAACATCGAATCGGATTCAGGCAACCCGATTGCAGCAAACAAGATCCCAAAGACGACCATCAAAATGAGCCCGTCGATTAAATACGATATGAGCCTGGGCACAGCTCCAGCCAGTTCCATTCCAAATATTTCTTCGTCCATATTCCCACCTAGATCCTCAATTCAAGTCGTTTAATCTAAGATATATAATCAAGATTTAGATTATAAATACTTTTCCCGATGATCTGAATAAGTAATGA
>CAZXBV010000012.1:13118-14417 GCA_964639155.1 uncultured Methanotrichaceae archaeon | reverse complement strand
GATCAGATAGGTGAAGAGTTGCATGGCCGACGATATCAGGGAGATCATAGAGAAGTACGCCCTTCAGAATGCCGTGAAGTACAAGGCGGCACCACAAGTGGGCGCAGTCATGGGAAAGGTCATGGGCGAACATCCTGAGCTTCGCTCTCAGGCCAAAGAAGTCGCACCCATAGTGGCTTTGGTTCTGAAAGAGGTTGCGGCGTCCAGTCCCAACGATTGGCAAAAACGTCTGGAAGAGATCGCACCCGAGCTATTGGCAGAGCTGGGCGAAAAAAAGGAGCCGACGAGGGGACTTCCGCCACTTGAGGGGGCTGACGGTGGTGTAGTCATGCGATTTGCCCCAAACCCAAACGGTCCGCCCACGCTTGGAAGCTCACGCGGGATCATAATCAACTCCGAGTACGTCAAGAGATATGGTGGCAGTTTCATCCTTAGATTTGACGATACAGATCCCGTCAACAAAAGGCCCATGCTCGAGGCTTATGACTGGTATCTCGAAGACTGCGAATGGCTGGGCGCCACCCCTGATGAGGTGGTGATCGCCAGTGATCGTCTGCTCAGATATTACAAGGTGGCAGAAGAGCTGATCCAGAAAGGCGCAGCTTACGTCTGCCGTTGCGATCAGGCCACCTTCAAGAGCCATAAAGACGCAGCTCAGCCTTGTCCTCACCGAGACCAAGATCCAAAGACGAACATGAAGCTTTGGAAAGGGATGTTGGAAGGCGAGTTAAAGCAGGGTGAGGCAGTTCTCAGAATAAAGACAGATATCGTTCACAAAGATCCCGCGCTTCGAGACTGGGCCGCATTCAGGATCGTGGCAGCAGACCACCCAAGAACCGGCGATCGGTACCGAGTCTGGCCGCTTCTCGATTTCGAGTCTGGTGTCGAGGACCACCTTTTGGGCGTAACCCACATCATCAGGGGAAAAGACCTGATGGATAGCGAACTGAGGCAACGGTACCTTTACGATCACATGGGTTGGAGCTATCCAGTTACGATCCATTGGGGTAGGATCAAGATCCATCAGTTTGGGTCCTTTAGCACCAGCGCCCTCAGGAAAGCCTTAGAAGCAGGCGAGTACTCGGGTTGGGACGATCCTAGCATGCCCACGGTAACAGCTCTGAGACGAAGAGGGATCAAGTCTGAGGCACTCAAGAAGTTCATGATCGAGTTGGGTGTGGGTGAAACCGACATCAGCATCAGCATGGATACCATTTATGCAGAGAACCGAAAGATGGTGGACCCAGAGGCAAAAAGGCGCTTTTTCGTCAAGGATCCTGTATCTCTCGATATCGAAGG
>CAZXBV010000012.1:5684-13018 GCA_964639155.1 uncultured Methanotrichaceae archaeon | reverse complement strand
GATTTGGGCAAGGTGGTCCAGTTCGAAAGGTATGGTTTTGTGAAGATCGATTCCGTGGGCGATTCGGAAGATGGGCCGATTGTGGCATACTTTGCTCACAAGTAACCTGAGACCGCCGCCACCAGAAAGGCTGCAAGGGCCGCGGCCATCCCCATCTT
Organism: uncultured Methanotrichaceae archaeon; assembly: GCA_964639155.1. GTDB lineage: Archaea > Halobacteriota > Methanosarcinia > Methanotrichales > Methanotrichaceae > CAYWZG01. Next base: position 12,860 of record CAZXBV010000012.1, on the reverse strand, counting down.
GAGGGCGTGCTGGGCCCCGGTGGCCTCGCCCCGAATTATCCGAGCGGCCGCGACCAGAAATATCGCGTCTGCCACGGTGACGGCTGCAAGGTATGCCTGCCCCAAAGGCGGAAGATAGCTAAGCGCGATAGCTGTGAGCACGAAGAAAAGTGCAAGAAGACGTGAGACCTTTTCGCCCGCGATGATCGGAAGGGTCTTAGCCCCGCTCGCCCGGTCCCCTTCCACGTCTTCTATGTCCTTTTCAATCTCTCTACTCACTGTTGCCAGCGATGCAAGAAGGAAGAGAAAGACGGTTATCTTTACGTTCTCACCTGCCACGCCCCCAAATAGGAAAGTCGAGCCTGTGAGGTATCCTACCGATAAATTCCCCGCTAGAGGCGTTGTTTTGAGGTTCCGGGCATATAGATACAGCAGCCCCGAGTTGAAAATACCTATGGCAAGAGCAAGGTTGTTGATGAAATAAGATAGAACGCATCCAGAGCCGAAGAGAAAGAGTGCCCAGTTGAATGCGGCCTTGGGCCTTATCGCGCCTCTTGGTATTGGCCGATTTGGCCTGTTGATAGAATCGATCTTCATATCGAAGTAATCGTTCACCACGTTTCCTGCGCCAGTGACCACAAAGACTGCCAAGAAGACCAACGCGACCACGAAACCTTCTGGCTTGGAATTGGCAATCAATAGCCCTATGAGGGCTGCGGTGCTCGCCATAAGGCAGTTTCCAGGCCGCATGATTTCCAACAAAACCGGCAACATCAATTCTCCTCCAAGGAAGGTCTCAAAGACGAGCCGCTCTATAAACTTATGGCCCAAACCGACGGCAAAAAGAAGGATGTATCCGAGTTTTTCCTCTGCCAACTATAGTGCTTGACGATACTTTTCGGACAAATCTCTAACTCGTAAGAGTTTGAGATTTGGCCTATTCGTATCTTTAAGCACTATTCTGGCGAAAACTGATTAGTTTCATCTAATCGGTTTTCGACTATATTATCACCGATCCGAAACGTCTTAAACTCCGATGATATATATAGTCGAATATGGCGAGGTCACGAATCGTTAATCCGGAATTTTGTTCTGCGTTGCAACCCGTCTGTCAAGTCCAATTTTCGGAGGTGCGTTAAGATGGGCGTCACCTTTGATCCTGAGACCAGGTTGACCCATCTGGAAAACTACCTGAAGGTTTTCCACATGAACTTGACTTTCGAAGAGGCCAAGATCCAGCTTCTCAGATCCAGACTCACCGCCTACAAACTGGTCGCAGAGCTTGGTGACGAAAAACGCGGCAAACGTTATGCCGACGATATGATCCAGAAAGGTTACAAAAATCTGGGCAGACATTGGGAGATAGAGATCGAAGATCCTTACGAAGACCCATGCATAGGCCAATACAAGCTTTTAACAGAGCTTAGATCTTACATTTATCGGGACATGTCCTACCCTTTTATGATATTCATAAGATCGGAATTCAGGAAGATATTCGTTCCCACGCTCCGACTCATGACTGCTCTTTGCCAATCTGAGAACAAGTACACATGGGAGGAAGTGAAACGGGAACTTCAGGAGGTCATGACTGAGCTGGGGGTCGAGATCGGTTGGGACGATTGCGAAGCCTACCTGGAAGTCTACCTGGAGAAAGTATCACAAATCCTGGACATTCCAGAAAATAACACTACGTCTTGATCACTTATCCACATGTTCGATCAATGTAGAGGGCCAGATCTTATCCAGATCCGGTCGGCCCAACATTTCTCCCAAAGAATCTCAAATCTATAGTCTAGAACCAATTAGATGAAACTAATTGGTTCTCGCCAGAATAGTGCTTAACGATACGAATAGGCCAAAATCTCAAACTCTTGCGAGTTTGAGATTTGTCCGAAAGGTATCGTTAAACACTATAGTTTAGAGTTTTTTCCGCCAGGGTCCTGAGCCTTTCTGCGCCGCCTTCTGGAGAGGCATTTTGTTCTCTCACCCAATGGCCGAGCTTCTCGAAGGCTTTACCGCTTTGGATCATCTTTTTTGAGATCGAAAAGCCCTCTTCGAGGTCTTTTGCCCGCCCCCCGATGTAGAGGATGGGGGCTGCATTCATGCAAACCACATTCTCTCGCGGCCCCTTTTCCTTGCCACAGATCACACTGAGGAAGTTGATCGCCTCTTCGGTTCGGTCCTTTGCAGGGAGGATCGCGTCTTCGTCCATAGGCTCAAACCCAAAGACAGATTCAACGCCAAAGTTGCGAGGTGAAAGCTCGTACTGTAAAATTTCGCCACCTTCGCAAATTTCTGCCACAAAGGTCTTACCAAAGGGCGATACTTCGTCCATCCCTTTTGAGCCGTCCCGACTTTGACCGTGTACCACCATGGCCCGGAGGTAGCCGATCTCTTTCATGGCGTGGGCGATTGGAAGGACAAGCTCTTCAGAACAAACGCCTCGAACTGCGTACTTTGGCAGTGCAGGGTTTGCAAGAGAACCGGCTATGTTGAGGATTGTGCCAAACTGGATCCTGGAAAGGATCCTTCCAAGTCCCTCGGGATGGACCTTTGGACTCATCCCGTTGAAGATACCAATCCCCGCTCGCTCGATGCTGTTTTGGACCAGGCTCACATCACATTCCACGTCCACCCCTAATGATTCCAGAATGTCAACGGTCCCACACTGAGAAGTTATAGCACGAGATCCGTGTTTGGCCATGGGAACGCCTGCAGCTGCTGCCACTATTGAAGCTGCAGTGCTTATGTTGAAGGTTTGTAGTGAATCCATTCCGGTGCCACAGTTCTCAACTAGCCCCGAAACCCTTGGACATACCTTTGCAGTATCAAGCTCATATATGGCCTCCCAGCTTCCTGCGATCTCTTCGGGAGTGGCACCTTTGGCGGTTATGGCCGCAAGGAAGGCACCCTGGTGAGCCTCAGACTGTTCGTTCATGAGCACCTGAGAGAACATCTCTCTTACCACACCTCGGGAGAGGTCCTTTCCCCTTATGAGATCGTCCAACTTAGAGCCGAAAGCCTTCATATCGTCTTCCAATAGATCACCCTCAGAATTTCAATAAATTCATTTCGAACTTAGATGGGATCATTTTTTATAGTTTTAAATTAATCGAGATCATCTAAACTCGGTGACCATCGCTCTCATGCCTTTGCGCCTCTCTGCATGATCGATCCCCTCCCAGATCCTTTTCAAGGAGATCTTCTCAGTGATCAGCCAGCTTACATCAAGCCCAGAAGAGATCAGATCGAGAGCCTTTCTGTTCTGAGCGCTGGTGCAGCCGTAAGCACCCGTCATCAAAACTTCTCGATAATGAACTCTGTTCAGGTTGATGCGAGAGTGCGCCCTCGTCTCTGGTAATCCTGAAAATAGGCAGAGCCTGCCTCTTGGGGCCAGGAGCGACAATAGGCCATCATTGACGGAAACGTCCCTGCTTGCCAGAATTATGACGTCGACGCCTTTACCGTGCGTGAAATCCAAAACTGACCTTCGCACGTCTTCTTCGCTGGAGTTAATGACCAGATCTGGCTTGGCCCTCTTTGCTTGACGAAGTCGCATCTTTAGAGGCTCTGCCATGATAATCTGGCTTGCACCTTTGTCTCTAGCAAGGAGAGCGTGAAGACACCCGGTCGGCCCAGATCCAAAGATCAAGACTGAGTCATTTTCGCCAACATAACTTCGCTCTTGAGCGTTGATGCAACAGGCCAAAGGTTCAGACAGTGCGGCTTCTTCAAACCCAACCATTTCAGGGATCTGATTAATCCCAACTTGGACCGATCTTTCGGAAACTGCAACGAATTCTGCAAGGCCACCGTCTCTGTTGAACCCATAGATCTGGACTGAAGAACACTGGTTCTCGGCGCCTTTCATGCAAGAAGAACAACTTCCACATGGAATTCCAGGATAGAGCTGGACCCGGTCTCCTTCTTCAAAGCCAGATTCGTCCCGGCACTCCTCTACGACTCCAGCAATCTCGTGGCCAAGTATTCGAGGATAGCGAAGATCCTTTTGACCACTTCGGATCATCTTGACATCGGTACTACATAGAGAGCACGCTTCCACCCTCAAAAGAAGGCCCCCTGTGGGACATTTTGGCGTCTCTATTTCCTCGACTGATAGCGTTTCAGGTCCGTTTAATAATGCGGCCAACATAATGAATTATCCATGTCTGTTTTTTTTGGAAACGGACATTCCGTTGCCCAAAAAGGCTGCTTCCAAAGAATATCTCTGGCCGAGGAAGTGTATATAACTCTTACTCATTCTTAAGATTGATTGATCGAAAGTCAAGTAAATTTTAGTTCAGACATACGGCTTTGCTGATCAAGGTTATGGGGTTTAGGGAAAACAAAATTGGTTTGAGGTAAAGCAAAGATTCATCAAAATCGCGACAGAAACGTTTTGAAGGGGCGAACTGTAGCAGCCCAAAAACGGTGGAGTTCAGGATTGCCCATCCAGTGGAAACCTATCTTTTATCTCCTTCGCGTTCATCATCTCGATGCCCAACTGCTCCAATATATCGTAAAGGTTCTTCTTGGCGGCGGAACGCAGCGACTTTTTATCCAGATAAGCATATGACGCGCCAGACTTTGCTTGTGCTTGCTCTACGAGCTCGATATTCATGTCGTCCATCTGGTAGTTGGAGAACATGTGGCCAAAACAGATCCCAGATTCTCTGAGCAGACGATTCTGGCGCTGGACATAATGCCCCCCACCAAAGCCCAAGAATATAGGCGATTTTAGATCCTCGATGTCCAATATGGCACGTGCCACTGCCATGCCCGCCGCCTTGTTTGGCCAAACCTCTTTCGTGCTTCCGATCTCGACAAAGAACGCAGGGGTCTCCAGATCGGTAGGTCCATGATGAGTCGCCTCAGCGGTTATCTCAAAGCCTTCAAGCAAGATCTGCGATGCATCTTTGGGCACATTATCTAACATATTTTCTAGACTGAAAAGAAAGGATTTGAGAGGAGCTGGCGCAGCAATCGATAGGTTGCAAGGTTCACCGCCCATGGTGGCTTCTCCCGAGTTTCCGGTGAAGTGACAGCAGAGACGAGGCACTTCATCTCTGGCCTGGTGCCTTGAGGCGAAGACCAAGAGATCGGGGTCCAGCCCCAGATCTGTGAGCCGATCTTCGAGGCGCTCAAGAGTGATGAGTGGCCCATCAAGAATGACAAGCCTGTAATTCTCGCAGGCAAGATAGTTGCCTTGATCGTCCCACCTGACAAGCTCCCTCAACCTCTCGGCAATGTTGGAGCTGGCCGGATCGGCCCTGGTGGTGACCACGGCTATCTGGCCGATCATATTTCTTTCTTCACGTCAAGCATGGATTTGACCATGGGGGCATAGTCGATCTTGTTAACCTTGAGAGACATGAGCGGCATTATGACGTGCATGGGCCTATTCTGGGTCAGGCCCATCTCTGTGAGCGCTCTGACCTCTTTATCCATGCCGTTCTTCATCTCGATGTAGCACTGAGAGAGGAAGGACCCGAAGATCTCACCTGGCTGGATGTAGTTGAAAAGGGCTGCACCGATCCTCCTGAATGACGTGTAAACACGCATCAAGTCATCTTGAGTTGCCCTCGGCTTTACATCGATGTGATAGAAACTCATCAGCTCGCACCCAATCTTCTGCCAGTTGACGTGGGCCTGTCTGTTCAACATGCCGCTTTGGAAGAACTTGTTTCTCTTGCCAGATATTGTGGGCCTGGAGATCCCAGTCCTCTTAGAAAGCTCCAGATCTGAAAGGCCTGGGTACTTTACGAAGGCGTACAAAGCGAGTTTATCCTTTTCTGTGAACTTGGCTGGTGTGACCGAACCGCCCGATTCTAAAAGGGACTCGTTCTGCAAATCTGTCCTTTCTAGGTCGAAAGTGTTGTCCACGGCTAGGGCTGAGTCACAAGAGGTGCTGGTAAGCTCAAAGGGATAATGATAGCAGTTAATGTCCTCAACGAACCCCTCATCTCTATATCCATCCATGACAGGGTCAAAGACGCTCTTGAAGTCGGTGTAGCTTTTAGAGTATATGATTGATATCGAGTCAGTATCTGTGGCTGCATGGAATACGCAGTTGGGATGGTTCACCCATCGGCCGAACTCGTCAGTATTTCGTCTCACTTCAACGGGAGCAGTGGGCTCGTATTTGGAGAAGACCACGGTCATGAGCTCGGCACCCACTGCAATTCCGGACGGGGCGTTCAGAAGTTGGATTAGCTGCCATTCCTTGAACTTTCGCTTACTTTTGAATATAGTAGATCTGTCTACCCCTATATTCGAAGCCAGATCGATATCGCTGAGTCCTGGATATCTGGCAAGGCCATACAGAACCAGCTTCTCTTTTGTTGTAAGTTTTAGCTGCATTCGCGTATCATCTACATTTTTTACTATTAATAGATTGCCTTTTTCGCATTTTGCATCTTATGATGCTACATATGCGCGATATCAAGAGAGCATTTTTAGCAGGGATGATCAAAGATGCTGAAGAAAGGTACGAATATCCAGACTGTTCAAAGGTCTATATATATATTCTCACTCACGAGAAAGGGCTTATCGTGACCTGGCACCACAATTTCTGCCAATTCAACGATCCTTGACATGCTCTCCATAGCCTTTTTACGATCTACATGAAGCCGAGGTGGGACCCATTTAAGGTAGTTGCCGATTATGGGAATAGCGTCGCCTGCCATAACCACCCGATAAGCGGATTCGCATACCACAGATATGCTGTCGAGAGAGTGTCCTGGCGTTTCCATAATCCAAACACCGGGCGCGATGGCCTTACTTTCTTTTAGGTCAGAGTCGTCTTTGGCAAAGATTCGAGCTTTTTTGAATAAGTGGTTGTTACCACAATGGTCTGGATGGGAATGTGTATTCACCACCACGTCCACGTCTTCCGGTGTTATTTGGAATTGATCCAATCGATTCCGTATGAATTCATCTTCACCTGCAAGGCCGGTGTCTACCACGATCTTGTGAGTGCCTGCGATGATCAAGGTCACAGAGGATCTGGCATCCAAGATTTCGCCGTTCTCATCCCTTAGAAGATAACCTGGCTTTAGCAACCTTGCGATGGGTTGATGTTTTTCGGTCATCTCTCTCAATCCCAATATAGCGCCACCCTTATCTTAACCGTTCTACATTGCCATCTTACTTTCCGTTTGTCTGGGCCCGTCCCAAAACTCCGATAAACGGCCATTT
>CAZXBV010000012.1:0-5584 GCA_964639155.1 uncultured Methanotrichaceae archaeon | reverse complement strand
CCAGGTAAGGCTCCAGCTTTTCGGCCAGCCTATCTACTTGTTCTGCTGCAGTCCCTGTGTACCGGTGAGGGTCAAGCAGCTCTTCGATCTCTTGGGGTGAAAGATATTGAGTTACGGTCTCGTCTTGTAAGAGTACCTCGGCCAGAGTCTTTTCACCCTCAAAGGCAGTCATGGAACAGGTCCGCAGGATCTCGTGAGCGTTCTGCCTTCCGACACCGCGTTTTGCAAGTTCCACCATCACGGCCTCGGCCATGTTCAGGCCCTGGAGAAGGTTGAGGTTCTTTTCGACCTGGTCCTTTCTGATCGTCAACCCCTCGATTATCCTTGCAGTCAACTTTAAGAGGTGGTCAGTGAAGATGAACGCCTCGGGAAATACTATCCTCTCGCAGCTGGAGTTGGTAAGGTCCCTTTCGTCCCAGAGCGGTATGTTGGCGAGTGCCGGTTCGATCTGGGCCCTCACTATCCTTGCAAGGCCGCAGACCTGTTCTGCCTTTATCGGGTTTCGTTTGTGAGGCATGGTGCTGGATCCCACCTGCTTTTTCCCGAAGACTTCCTGGACCTCACTGATCTCGCTTCTCTGGAGAGATCTAATCTCGACGCAGATCTTATCGAGAGTGGATGCCACAAGACCCATCCAACATATCATCTCGCCGTGCCTGTCACGCTGTACCACCTGGTTTGAGACGTCAACCTCGTTTATGTCCAGCCGCCCCATTACCTTGCTCTGGATTTCCATGCCCTGTTTTCCAAAGGCGGCCTGAGTTCCCACGGCACCGCTCATCTTACCGACTGCAGCGCGGGGTTTAAGCTGCTCCAATCGGTCGATGTGTCTTGAGACCTCTGATGCCCAGATCGCAAACCTGAGGCCGTAAGTCGTGGGGACTGCTATCTGGCCATGGGTCCTTCCAGCGCAGACCAGGTTCTTGTTCTCGATCGCCCGCTTTAAAAGTATTCTGAGCAGCTGCCTCAGCTTCTCGTCCAAGATCTCCAAAGATGCCTTGATCTGCAACCCCGTTGTCGTGTCCAGGATGTCGTTTGAGGTTGCGCCCAGGTGGACCCATTCGCCTGCCCATTCGCAGTTTTCGGCCATGGCAAGGACTACGGCCATCATATCGTGCCCGATCTGGTCCTCAATCTCTTTTGCTCTGTCTGGTGGGGTCTTTTCGGCCGCCTTAACTATGTCCTCTGCTGCACCTTCAGGTATCAGGCCTAGTTCTTCTTCGGCCCGGGATAGAGCCGCCTCCACTCTGAAGAGGCAGCGGAACCTATAGTCTTCTGACCAGATCTCTTTCATCTCGGGGTTTCCGTAACGAAATTCAATTGGATGAATCGCCATTAATGACAGCTCCGATAAGTGATTGGGGCCGGGGATAAATGGAGGTTTTGGTCGTCGGTGAAAAATATGGATTTGGGAATGTTTCAAAAAACCACGAATGAATAAATGCCGTAACTCTTATGAGTTTGAGACGGGGCCCGTTTGCATCTATCGTCGAACACTATATAGTCATGAACCTTAAAGACCTGATACCAAATGCAATGTCCCGACGAAGTGATCTGCTACAAAGCCGGTGGTTTCCAGGGTCCGCATCGTCTTATTACACAATAGGATAAGTGTCAAACTTAACGTTCAGGACTACAATTCAAGGTTCATACGACCGTGTTTTCGAGAATAATTTGGAGGCGTTTAAGGTGGCCATAGATAGGTTCGAAGAAGGCATAATTTTGTTGCACACCGATCGGTTTGTAGATGCAGTACAACTTTTCAAAGAACTGGTTGAAAAGGATCCTGCCAATAAAGCTGCATGGGAAAAGCTCGCTGTATCGTACCTGGGGGCAGGGCTCTTGGAAGAAAGCGAGATGGCGGCAGAAAAGGCGTTGGAACTAAATCCAAAAAATCCAGATGTTTTGGCACTTCTTGGAGGGATGCAATCGCTCAAAGGAAAGCACGATGAGGCTCTGAGCTACTTCGACTTGGCCATCGAGGTCAAACCTGACCATACACGTTCCTGGATATCCAAGGTGACAACTCTCCGGGCCCTGAAAAGAGAAGTGGATGCCAAAGACGCCTATCGTGAAGGCGTTGAAAAAGATCCCAAGCTCAACGATCCTGAGAACTGGAACGATCTTGCAGGGGCCATCTATGACGATGGCAAGTTCCAAGAGACGATCGAGTTCTTCGACTTCATGCTGGAACTTGAGCCCGATGAGGTCAGCTACAAATTCAACAAGCTTGCACCCCTCTCCAAGATGAAGAAATACGAGGATGTGGTCGCTCTTGCAGGAGAGATTGCAGAGCAGAAACCAGACTTTTTGCCTGCCTGGATGGTGAAGGGAATCTCCCTTCTAGCCTTGAGAAGACATGAGAAAGCGCTGGAATGTTTCGATCAGGCGGTCAAGTTGGATCCTGCCAACAACGAAGCATTGAACATGAGGGCTAAGATCCAACATTATCTGGACACGCTCGAAACTGCCGACAAATCCGAATAGGGATGTGTGGCAACTTTGAACAGAGATCGGGCTGTATCCGTTTATAGTCGAGAACCGATTAGGCGATACTAATCGGTTCTCGCCAGAATAGTTCTTAACGATACGAATAGGCCAAATCTCAAACTCATACGAGTTAGAGATTTGGCTAAAAGGTATCGTTAAGCTCTATCGTCCCAAAGAGGTTGACGGTAGGACAAAATTGGGTTGTGCTCGAAAAAAGGATCGCAAGTTCGATGTCGGAATAGCCCGATGTCGAAAGGATAATCAAAAAAGGATAACGCCGAGAGAGGCCCGGCAAAACGCCAAGCCAATCTCAAAAAGCGGGATATTTTAGCCGAATTTCCTGAAACGAGCCTTTACATCATGCCGGGCATGCCGCCCATACCCATGCCAGGCATTCCGCCCATACCGCCCATACCACCCATACCACCCATAGGTGGCCCTCCTGCGGGTTGTTGTGTTCTCTTGGAGGCGATGAGGTCGTCTATCCTGAGTATCATGTTGGCAGCGTCAGTTGCAGACTTGATCACCTGGGTTTTGACTCTCAGAGGCTCGACCACGCCCATGTTCCACATGTCAGAGATCTCACCGGTGTAAGCGTTCAGGCCACAGGTCTTCTCGCCTGCTTCGTGCTTGCTCTTCATGTCTGTCAGCTTGTCGATGGCATCGAAGCCGGAGTTTTCAGCAAGTGCCTTTGGTATCTCAGCTAGAGCCTCGGCGAAAGCTGCTACAGCCAGCTGCTCTCGTCCCTTGAAGGAAGATGCGTACTCTTTGATCTTCAGGTAGAGTTCAACCTCGGGAGCTCCGCCGCCTGCCACCAGTTTCTCGTCTTCAATGGCGGCTGCGACCGCGTGCAAGGCATCGTCAAGAGCTCTCTCAAGTCCGTCTACCACCTGCTGAGTTCCACCTCGGAGAAGTAAAGAGAATATGCCTTCTTTCTTAAATCCGGTCACAAAGGTCATAGCGCCTCCGCCCACTTTCTTCTCCTCGACTTGGGCCGCCTCGCCCAGGTCTTCGGGGGTGAGCTCTTCGAGGTTAGTCACCAGGTTGCCTCCGGTGGCTTTGGCCAGCTTCTTAAGGTCGGTCTTCCTGATCCTCCGAAGAGCCATGACGCCAGCTTTTGCCAGGTGGCTTTGAGCTATATCGTCGATACCTTTCTGGCAGAAAACCACGTTAGCGCCGCTTGCGATCACTTTATCTGCGACCTTCCTTGACATCTCCTTTTCCCGGTTGGCAAACATCTTGAACTGGGTTGAGTTGGTTATGGAGATCTCGGCTTTGTTCTCAGTATCTTTGGCTTCGATTGGGGCACCTAAGAGGAGGATCTTGGGGTTTTTCACCTTCTTTGGCATGTTAGAATGGACCCGGTTCCTGTCAACGATGATGCCTTCGATGAGCTCAGAATCTTCTATGCCCTCTCCAGCTCTTTTTTCCACGATGACGCCGCCTCTTAGATCCACCGTCATCTTGCCGTCGTCATCCTCTTCGGTGAGAGCTGTGACCATATCGACGACGTGTTCGGCCATCTTGACGTGGGCAGATCCTGCGAGCTTTCCTGTCATGGCGGTCAGGGCGATCTTTTCCAGAAGGTCTCTGTTCTTTACAGAGACGTCCATGCCCATCTGGTCTAGAACCTCGATCGCTTTTTCTGAGGCCATTTTGTATCCCAGGACTATCATTGTTGGGTGGACACCCTGATCCATCAGATTTTCCGCCTTTTTGAGCAGTTCGCCTACGAGCAAGGCAACTGTGGTGGTTCCGTCGCCCACTTCATCGTTCTGGGCTTTGGCCGCTTCCACCACCATCTTGGCGGCGGGGTGTTCTACTTCCATCTCCCTGAGGATTGTGACTCCATCGTTGGTTATGGTCACGTCGCCTATGGTATCTACCAGAAGTTTGTCCATGCCCTTGGGGCCCAAAGTGCTTCGCACTGCCCCTGCAACGGCTCTCGCTGCCATGATGTTATTGGCCATGGCCTCTTTGCCCCTCTCTCTGCGAGCGCCTTCTCTTAGAATCAGCATCGGCTGTCCACCTAATCCTGCCATTTATTGCCTCCTTCTCGGGAATGGACTATTTGAGCTTCTATAAAAAGGTTTTTGTTCATCAAAAGGCAGCACATCCTTGATTGAACTAAATAGATAAAAATTCGATATGGTGTGTCTCATCGCCTTTAAGATGGTATCTATCCAGTTGACGAGATACAATCAGAGTGCCCTAGAAATCCAAGAAATGCTAGAGAAATTAGAGATACTAGAAAGGGACAATGCTCGAATTCGCAAGATGTATATTAATAAAATATTTATCTGCGCACGTCAAAGAGAGTGTCATGTCCAAGAAGAGGGTTCTTTTCGTCTGCACCCACAACTCGGCCCGTTCCCAGATGGCAGAAGGCATTTTGCGCCACCTTTATGGAAATCGATACGAGGTTTTCAGCGCTGGGGCTTATCCCACAAAGGTAGATCCTCACGCGATAGGGGCCTTGAAAGATGTGGGGATCGATATCTCTGACAGTCGATCCAATAGCCTGGTGGAATTTCTGGGCGAGAAGTGCAAGAGGTTCGACTTTGTGGTCACAGTCTGCGACAAGGCCAAAGAGACTTGTCCTTTCTTTCCTGGTGACGGAAAAAGGATTCACAAGAGTTTTCAGGATCCTGCTACAGTAGATGACGAATCTGAGCGCCGGGACGCTTTCAGGCGCGTTCGGGACGAGATCGAAGCCTGGATTCGGGTGGAGTTTGGCGAGTAGGAACGCCAAGGCATATGGCCCGTAATCCATAGCCTCTGGTCCCAAGAAGTCCTGATGGGCTCCCTGAAAAAGACGCACGTCTATTCCTTACCCTCTACTACGATACCTATCGAGAGTTTCGCTCAATTGCGTCATTCACGACCCCCCCTTCGGCGCCTTCTCGTTTCAGACAAATTGGATTCGAAGCCGAGAATCTTGTGCGCCACCCATCTTGCGCTAACCGGACTATTTTCTGGCGAACGCGCGACGAATGTTGTGGCGGAAAAGAGATGGGCTCGCGAGGATGAGGCACCGGAAGATCTCTTTTTCCTGATGAGATGCGCCTTTTTCCTCTATTGGGCGAAGATGCCG
>CAZXBV010000011.1:0-14605 GCA_964639155.1 uncultured Methanotrichaceae archaeon | reverse complement strand
TCGGTGAGAGGTTCACCGAGCTTGGAGACCGCTACGGAACCGCAATTCCCATCGACTTTCCCTGGGGAACGCCTTTCCAGCTCGACGAGATCGAGACAGCCTTAGAAGAAGGTGCAACGGCAGTTTCCATGGTCCACAACGAAACTTCTGTCGGCATGATGAACCCTGCAAAGGAAGTGGGCAAACTGGCCCACAAATACGACGCCATATTCATAGTGGACGGGATATCTTCTGTGGGCGGCAACGATTTCCTCACCGATGAATGGGGAATTGACATCGCCATCACTGGATCTCAGAAATGTCTTGCCGTGCCGCCAGGGCTCGCCATGGTTGCAGTCAGCGAAAAGACAGAAGAAATGTTGGAAGACGGGAAAGGCGGCTACTATACAGATCTCAAAGCCCACCTCAAGAGCGCAAAGAAAGGCCAGACCCCATACACCCCGGCAGTATCGCTCTTTTACGCCCTCCAAGAGGCCTTGCACATGGCGATCGAGGAAGGGTTTTCAGAGAGGCGTAACAGAGTTTCCAAGCTTGCAGAAGGGGTCAGACAAGCTATGGCAGCTCTAGAGATCGAACTGTTCCCCCAGCTAGACCAATACTCTAGTTACTCCAATACCGTGACCGCCATGAAGATGCCACAAGGGATAACCGACAGCCAGCTTCGCGGAGGAATGAGAGCGCGCGGCGTCGTGGTCTCAGGAGGCCAAGCCAGCCTGAAAGGTAATATTTTCAGGATCGGAACTATGGGCGTCTGCACGGAAGCCGACGTTCTCAGAACTATCCAGACTCTTGAGCTGGTCTTGGAAAAAGAAGGCGTCATAGACAGTATCGGTACCGGGATCGAAGCTGCGAGCAAGGCGATCGAATCCTAGACGAGAAACTACATTTGCGAGAACCGATTTGACTCATCTAATCGGTTCTCGACTATAGTCGTTCTGAAAGGTGAAGCGTCCCAATTCGTCGATTTCAGGACGAACGCAGCAGGATCCCCCCTACTTTAGTGGGGGAGGAATGCGTTCAAATTTATGTGAACTAACATAGATAGAGTTCACCTCCATTTTTTGGAGTTATGCGTACCAAAGATTGTGGAGTCAATCTTGGGATCCGACTTCCTCTCGATCTGATACTGAAAGGTTTGTATGGTGCAAGCACTGTCCCTACCTCCCAGGACTGTTTAACCGGCACCCTTAGAGCCTGAAACTGAGGCGGCATTCCAGGGTAACTAAATTCTTTCGTATCGGCTCCCGATCTTGTAAAACTCCTCGATCGGGGATCTGGTCAACCAGGGCACATTACATGCCCGTCACTTTAGTGGCGGGTAGTTGACAGTTGAAGTGAGAATCACAGAAGATGCCTGAGCTTCCAGAGCATCTTTGGGTTCTGCTTGATCAGTACCTTGAGCATATCTTTCAAGGTTGCCTGAGAAAGATCCACATTTTCCAGTGAGTGAATCAACTTGTTCAGATCATCATCAGTCAGCTCGACGAAGAACTCTTTGACGCTGAAATTCCTGGCGATGTGTTTGCCTATCGACGCCCTCCACTGATCTTCATAAATCTTCAGATCAGCCTTGCTAAGATCACCTAGAGGAACCTGACTTGCAGCGACCTCGCCTGCGATCACTCCTGCCTTCATCCCGTTTATGATGCCGCCACCGGTGATAGGATCGGATTGCCTTGCAGCGTCCCCCACCAGGATGACGCCGTCAGCGGTGGTGGTCTCAATTGGGCCCGATACTGGAACTCCACCAGCCATGATCTCCAAGACTTTGGCATTGGGTAATCGATCTTTCATAAACTTTTGTAACAACCTGATCGGCATTCCTGAATCTGACTTCGATCCTTGGATGCCCAACCCCAGGTTTGCCATTCGTTCCCCTTTGGGAAAAGACCAGACGTACCCGCCCGGAGCGATCTCGTTTCCTAAGAAGAATTCGCAGTAATCTTCGTCGATCGTTTCATCCCTGATCAAGAACTGGGCGCAGACCTCGATGTCTTTTGGTTTGAGTGCAGTATCGATCCCAGCCCATCGACCCACCTTGGACTCGACCCCGTCAGCGCCTATGACGAGTGGCGCTTCGATCTTCAGGTCCTCGCCTATGCATTGGGCAGAAACGCCGCAAGGAACTCCGTCTTTCTTCAAGAGCCCCAAAGCTCTGGTCTTGAGCATTACCTTGGCACCTGCCATGGCGGCCTCAAGAGCGAGGGCTCGATCGAATACCTTCCTTTCAAGGACGTACCCCACCTCGGCTCCGGCCTTGTCTTCCGACATTACCATCTTGGTTCCGTCGGGGGCATAGAGGCGAGCTCCTTTGACGTCGGCTGCGATCCACTCTGGCTTCGGATCTACAAGCTTTTTTAGGCCCACCTTGCTCACGCCTTCGGCGCAGCGGACCGGATCGCCTATCTCCTGCCTCTTTTCGAGGAGCACCACGTCAAGACCTGCTTTAGCTGCAGTTTTAGCGGCCATGGACCCGGCAGGTCCTGCTCCGACGACGACGATGTCGCACTTCATGCTTTTGCCCCTTTTTCAAGTTCCAAGGCGCCCATGGGACATATCTTGGTACATCTGCCACACTGAGTGCAGTCTTCGCTCACTTCAAGCCAAGTCTCCACTAACTCAAGAGCGGCTGCAGGGCAAACTCCGACGCAAGCTCCACAGTAGCCGCATTTGTATCTGTTGACCGTCAGCAAAGGATATCATCTCCCAAGAGAATTTCAGTGATATTTTAACGATTTATCTTGAAGTCCTCAAATCCCTTGCACTTCACTTCAGATATATCAATGCCGGATACTAGGGCCTGAGCAGGGCCGGTCTTGAGCTGGTTTAAAAGCTCGCCAACACTTTTTCGATCCCCCTCCAGAACCGCTTCGACCCCGCCGCCAGGAATGTTTTGAACCCAGCCTTTGACTTCCAACTCTTTTGCGTGATTCAAAGCAAAGTAGCGGTAGCCTACGCCCTGTACTCGGCCAGATATCCTGGCTCGAAGACAGACCATTTATCCACCCAACCTAAATTCCGACAACGAGATCTTCCAGGGCCTTTTTCTGGTCCGGTGCCTTGATTATGCCAGAAGCCAAAAGGACGCCTTCTGTTCCAAGTTCCAAAGCTGACTTGAGGTCTTCGCCTTTGCTTATGCCAGCCCCGCAGAGGACGCCGACACCAGGTTCAACCTTCTTAACGGCATCAACAGACCCGGTCACAACTCCAGGGTCGGCATTCGATACGGGTATGCCGCTTCCGATAAGCTCTGGAGGTTCCACTGCCACATAATCGGGTTTGAGAGCTGCAGCCGCTCTGGTGGTGGGGATGTCGTTAGTGCAGACTATGGTGGCAAGGCCCGCTTCTTTGGAAAAAGAGATCGCAGCACCGATATCAGCGAGCTTCAGCCGTCGTTCTGAGTGGTTTATCAGAGTGCCGCTGGCCCCTGCAGCCTTAATCGAGGCTGCGGTAATGTGACCGGTGTATCCACCGTGACCGAAACCGTCCACATGTTGAGAGTATACTGGGATGGATACCTGAGAAGATATGGCGTGAATCTCGGCTATTTGAGGCACAACTATGACTTCGACGCCATAATCCTTGGCCACCTCTTCACAAATCCTGGAAAGCTCGAGGGCTGCATCGCCCGTGGCCTCTGCATAAGTCTTGAAGTTGAGTACTACTTTTGTCATGATCATCACCTATAGGCGGGAGATTTCTCGCACGAATATCTCAAGCGAGGGATCTAGTGGGACGCGCCGATGGATTGACTGTCCCTCCGATGATTTTGCCACATTTCCGATGGATTTATAGTCGAGAATCGATTAGTCTCACCTAAATTGGTTCCCGATTATAATCGGTTCTCGACTATACTAGCGTTCGCTTTGTGTCATCGGATGTTTTCTGCCTTTCATCCAGACGGTAAGGTGTAATCTGATAAAACCATAATGGGTAGACCAGTAAGTTTGGCATTTTCACGAAAGAGTGTTGACATGAAGAAAGTTGGCATTAGGCGAAGACCGTTCCTTCACCGAGCCACGATCACTTAGATTAAGACGGTCACCTTCAAGATGTACTTTATCAGATCGTCTGATAGCTTTGTCTCTCTCCTGATCTGCTTTACGATATCTTCGATTGACATGCCCTCGGACATTAAATGCGACATCCTCTCTACGACCGCCTCATCGACGTTGTAGTACTCGTCTATGTCCTTTCTGTGGCCCCAAACGTCGCCCTTTAGGAGTTCTACACCCTGGATGTCCAGGAACTCTCGCGCTGCCTTGGACATAGTTCTGTAATAAGATGGCGGCGTCTGAACGGCCCTTAACCTTGGGCTTTTCTGTATAAGCTTCATCACGTCCATGTTAGAGGGGCGGAAAGCCAGGTGGACCATCTGTTCGTTCGCACCTATATTCAGAATCTCTTCCTTAGAACTTACAACTCTAAGTCTCATAAAAGTATGTTGTGGGAACTTGAAATATTTATACATAGTGGTATGGGCTCTATCAAAATATCTCGAACCGAGCAGAAAAACATATATCTCTAGATATTCGCGCACGAATTCTGATCAAAGTCATATAGCGCCCCATGGCATATCCAGTGGTCAACTGGGGCGAGGAATACTTTTTTCGCCCAGCATCTCAACCCGCCCTATTCAGATATTTCCTACGTTCCTCTAGATGGAGGGAAGTATTGGCGTGCGCGAGGAGATTCGCGAGGCTTTTGGAAAGCCATGACGCCCTTTAGTGGTGCTTGGCTCGGAAAGATCGGATGGCCCTTTTGCAGTTGGCCAGGTATCTTGATGTCATCTCCTGGCTCGGCCACGAACCAAGACCGCAGTCAGGTCCTGCGTATTTTATCCGATCGCCGAAGAGCCGATGAGCCCTTTCAAGTCGCGTTTCCATTAGATCTGAAGATTCCATCTTCATGATCTCCATTTCCAGTTTCTCTGGATCGGTCCACAGGTTGACTCCGAGCTGGTCGTTCAACCTTGCCACCATCCCATCGATGTCGGTTCTGGCAATTCCAGCCCTGATGTAAGAATCGTGATCTTCCAGCGTCTTCTTGTCTACCAGCTTCAGATAATCCGGATTTGAGGCAGATTCTACGCCGATCACGTTTATTCCAGGGACTCTCGCACAAAGGTCGGCCATGAGCGGTGAGTGGAGATGAACTTCGCAATCGATATCTTTGCATGGACGAGTTGCGATATCCAGAGCTTTGGAGATCTCCTCTTCCCGGAAGACCACGTTGGGGCTGATCCCAAGGCTCGGTTCGTCTACCGAGGCCACGATTACGTCGAAGTTGGAATAGCTCTTTGACGCTTCGAGAAACCTGGCGACGCTTTGTGCCAGGTTCTGGAGGATATCTGCATATTCTGTGGCACCGAAGGCAGAAAGATAAAGCTCGACTGGGCCTGTGACACACACTCTGGCCTCAAGGCGCTTTCCTTCTTTTTCCAGCTCTTTTCCAACGGCGTCCAGAACCTCAAGCTCCAATATCTGGGCGTATTCTTTCTTTACCAGATAGGGGGTCTCACTGCGTTCGGGGTCTTCGATGGGGTCCATGAACATCTTGATCATGTCCCTGAACTGGGGGTACGTTGGCGCGTCGACCCCTGCCCTTATCTTCTGGACGAGGGCGTCTTTAACCATATTTTCATAATCTTCGCCTTGGGGCAGGCTGTCCTTTTTGACCCCTTTGGGCAGGGGATAGCTGCCAATGTCGTCGAAAATGGGCATTTGCCACTCTTCTCGCATGATCTCTACCTCTTAATATCTTAACGTCCCCACTCGATTTCGCACCGACCTTATTTTTGCCCTGAGGTTTACGGGAAAAGCTTCTGAAGACACTGCTTGAAGGACTCGTAGTTTCCTTCGATGCTGTCGTAGCTTTCATCCATTTGGTCCAGCTTGGCCAAAGATGGCGGCAGCGGCGGCTCTATCCCGACGGCTCTGACCACTTCTTCGGGGAACTTAGCAGGATCTGCAGTCTCCAAAGATACGGCAGGCATCCAGTCTTCAACCTCTTTTAGGTAGTGTTGCAGTCCGGCCCAGCCCACTGCCCCATGAGGTTCCAGAAGCGTGTCGTATCGGTTGTAGGCTTCGCTTATGGTCTTCCTGGTTTCGTCGTCAGTTATCGATATCGCGAAGAGGTCTCGCCTCATAGCCTCGATATCTGGCATCTTGTGAACCGCGCCTTTCTCGTCCATCTGGCCACCATAAAGCCAGAAGATCCTGGCCAGGTTGCTTGGGTGACCCACGTTCATGGCGTTCGAGATGCATTTCTTGGAAGGGTGAATAGGCTTGTAGGTCCCAGTCTCGATGAAACTTGGGAATTCGTCGTTCTCGTTGGTGGCGATGACGAATCGTCTTACCGGGAGGCCCATATTCATCGCGATGAGGCCTGCCATAACGTTTCCAAAGTTGCCGCAAGGGACTGATATGAGCACATCTTCGCCGTGGGGCGCAATCCTTGAAAACGCGTAGAAGTAGTAGATTGACTGGGGGATCAGCCGCCCCACGTTTATCGAGTTTGCAGAAGAGAGGTTGAGGTATTTTAGATCGGGATCGACGAAGGCTTGTTTCACGATGTCCTGGCAGTCGTCAAACTTTCCGTCCACTGCCATTATGTGGACGTTCTTGCCCAACGTTGTCATCTGTTTTCTTTGTCTACCTGTGACCTCATTTTCTGGGAAGAGGACAACTACCTGGATGTTCTCAAGGTCATAAAAAGCGTGAGCAACAGCGCTTCCCGTGTCGCCTGATGTGGCCGTGAGGATCAACATATTTCGGCCTTCTTGGCGAAGGAAGTACTGCATCAGTCGGCCCATCAGCCTGGCTGCAAAGTCCTTGAACGACAAAGTTGGTCCTTTGTCCAGTCTCATCACATACTTTTGGTCGTAGACCTTTTCGATTGGCACATCGTAATCGTAGGCATCTTTGAGTATCGCTTTGATGTCAGATTCGGGCACCAGATCCCCAAGGTATTGGCGTATTATCTCAAAGGCGATCTCGGGGTAAGACATATCCTTGAAACCTGCGATCGTCTCAGAACTTAGCCGGGGGATCTCTTCGGGAACGTAGAGGCCCTTGTCTGGGGCCTGGCCGGTGAGAAGTGCGCCCTTAAAGTCGAGGTGGTCGTGGTGACCGTTTGTGCTGGAGTACATAATTTTCTTCATAGGCATGGGGGAAATTGTGGGGAATCATTTTTAAGCTTTCGTCGAGTCGATCTTTATGGAGTTTTGGTCATTGGTTTGTATTTTTCTCATAGGTGGCCAAAGGCGTCTTTAATGAGGCTTCTGCCCCCATCTTTCTTGTAAGTCTTGGTCACTTCTTTGAGTATTGACTCAAACTGCTCTTGGGTGCAGTTGAGCTCTGAAATCATGGCGTCTATGTCAACAGAGATCTGATCTAGTGGATATCCAATGCCATTTAATATCGAAGCTCCCAGAGCGGCCAACTTGAAGCCGTCTTCGACGTGACCCTTTTCGGCAATTAAGCCGCCTATCTGAACAAAAGTTTTGGCCAATCCCAACTTGTCGCCCATTTTCCGGCTGATTTTCAGCGATTTTAGAGTATTTTCGAGTGAAGTTTCATAATTTCCCAGCAACAGGTCGATGTTGGCCAGTTCCTGCAAAATTGTTGCTTCGCCCATTTTGCTGCCGATTCGTTTTGTTATCTCCAATGCCTTCAAGAATTTCTCGCGCGCCTTTTCGTAATCTTCACAGATTAGGTCCATGTTTGCCAAGTTGTTCCAAGTGGTCGCCACTCCTTCTTCATCGCCAATCTTTTGGGATATGTCCTGTGCATTTTGGAAATGTTCTTTGGCATCTTTGATCTCACCATGCTCCAACTCGATCGCACCCAATTCGTTCCACGTTTGGGCTTCAGACCTTTCATCGCCAATTTCGCGCTTGATCTCCACAACATTCATGAATTTTTTCCGACTTGATTCGTAATCGCCCCGTTTCAGGTCAACCTTTGCCAACTTGTACCAGGTTACAGATTCGTTCTCTTTATCGCCGCTTTCCTGCATGATTTTTAGGGATTTATGATACATTTCACTTGCGTTTTCATACATTTCTTGGCTTTCATCGACCGAGGCTAATCCTTCCAAAGCTGTGAATTCGCCCATGCGATCACCGATCTGCTCACAGATCTTCAACGCATTCTCAAACCCTTTCCGAGCGGCTTTATGATCATCTTCCCACAAATCGATTTTAGCAAGGCAGTATAGAATAATCGCCTCGTGGCTCAAATCTTTGATCTCTCGCTCGATCTTGAGTGCCTTATGGAAATTTTCGCGGGCTTTTTCGTACCTACCCAAATCCATGTCGATGTTGCCCAGTCGATACCAGTCGTATGCCTCGCCACTTTTATCACCGCTTCGTCGGTGAATCTTCATGGATCTGCGTATCTCCTTTCTCATTTTCTGGGCATCGGTGTGGTCGTTTCCCCTATTATGTGTGATTTTCTTCATGGGCATCAATTCCCCCGTCATCTGGATAGTTCTCAATTCCTTGGAGGCGATTTATGATCAATCTTTTCCTGAAAAGCGATCTCGATGAAGCTTTGGACCTGATATTTCCGGTATGCTTCCGCGACTTCTTGAGTGCCCGCCAGCGCCAGCCAGAAATTCGCCTGTGGGCACATCGGTGCTCGGCACATCAAGGCGTTGCGTTGACGTTTGGCGCTTGGCCTCGCCGAAGCTCGTCGCTCAAGGCCAAAAGATGCCAGGATCACGGTACTGAGCGCGAAAGAGGCGCAATCCCTCGCAAGAGTGGCTGAAGGAAGATCGATCGTTCGAGGGCAGAGCCCGCGGACCTTTGCCTCGTCGATCCCTTCCTTGGGATGAAGGCGGACCAATTGTGCGATGCCTGCAAAGTCTGCGGCGAGATCGTGGTGGTGTAGGAACCTATCGCCGGAGCAATTCCAGGTTGTTCCGTACGGTTTTCGTCTTGGGGTGATCCCCGCCCAGAAAATGCTGGAATATCTCCAGAGCCCGCTCGTAACTCTTCTTGGCGCCGTCCAGGTCGCCCAAGTCTTGCAAGACCCCGCCGAGGTTGTTGACATCTCTGGCCACGTTGGGATGGTCGGGACCGTATACATTCTCGCCGATTTCAAGAGCCAGCGTATACCAGCAAGACGTGCCACCTATGCCATCATGTTGGTGTGAGGAAAGGAAAAGAGTTTTCGTGTCCGTCGTGTGGTTGGAGTGGGGACGCAGACTTCAACGGTGCAAAGAACATTGCTGATCTTGGGTCTGTTGTAAACCCGCCTGGAGGTCCGGGATTGTTCTGCTTAATCGAGGCAGAAAAAGTTCCAGGGCTACAGAAAGCCCCCCTCTTTTAGAGGGGGTAGTTTACCTGCACAGTCACCGCGACCTCGACGCTCCCAGCCGGGTTGGAGGCAAAAAGTGTGTAGTTGGAGGTTTCCTTTGGCATGACCGCAAACTCGCCTGATGGCACCACCGGGCCGATCGTGTCGATAGAGACGTTACGGGCGCGGGTAACGTTCCAAATCAGCGTGGAGCTTTCGCCTGCGCGGATCGTCTCGGGCTCTGCCCGGAAGGACTCGATTCTCGGAAGGCTTGCAGGCTCGCTCGCGGCGTACTCCATCAGACCAAACTGGTCAATCACGATCAAAAGCCCGCTGAACAACGCCGCCATCACGGCCATCCCGAAGACCAAACGAACCCATCTATTCCGAGCCAGATCTTTTTCTTTTCCGTTCACGTTTTTAGTCACCGTTACCGTCTTCTTTTTCTTCTTCTCATTCATCCAGATCATCCTCCGGCCCATCCTCCAACTTAACGTACTTGGATATAATGTGCAAAAATTATATATCTTTGTTAATAACTATTGCATCGGACTGGCCAAGCTCAGAAGTATCGGTAGGGGTCTTGAAATTAGAACGGCTACAACTCCAAAGCAAAGCGAAAGATCCTTGAAACTCTATCCAAGGCCACACTCCAATTGCAATGCAATTGCTTGATTTTGATAACCGCTCATTCTCCAGACAGTATGAATATCCGTTCAAAATCGCTTTTTAGCGAAAATTATTGTGGTTATTCAGTGTGGCCCAGACAATAGGCCCAGTCGTTTTGCGCCTCGGTTTTATCGCCTCGGTTTTATCGCCTCAGATCACACTCTATCCGCGTTTTGCCCAAAAAGGCCATGCCACTAGCTTGGCATCTAACTCTGAACTTGTACAGGTCGACTTAATTAATCGTTCTTAACTGTAGATCGTGCCTAAAACACGTGCCCGATATTTACACGTGCAAAGGATACTTACAAAGACAAATCTATGGTCAGTCGACGGGGACGGTTTCAAGCTGACTGGCAACGTTCCATATCAAAGTCCTTGTATGGAGTGGTATGTTCGGATCGTTGCTGATTTCGTCCAGGATAGATATCGCTGAAGATGCCCTGACTGCTTCAGAATCTTTCTCATTCAGCAAAATGCTCTTCATGTTCTCTGTAGAACGCCTTATGTTTCTCGGGACGGTATCGTCGCTCATTATACGCTCTAAAACTTCGACACACTGCTTAATCACATCTTCGGCTGACATGGAATCACCATATTGTGTTTTTAAGACGGCAAAAAGGTTAAGGACAAAGTCCGTCTCAAGGAGCTAATGATATAGTCGTCATATTTAAACATATGGTGGCTCAGGGCTACTGTTGCTTATTTCATGATCGGGTGATGGCAAATGGATGAAGAAGAGACGATCAAGAGGATAACTCGACTGCTGGAGATGGGCGGAACTATGCTCGCCACCCATCACGATTGTGGTGCCCCCTTATTTCGGTACAAGGGAGATATTGTCTGTCCCGTATGCTCCTTTGATCTGGACAAGGGCAAGGCAGTGGATCGACCTGAAAGCCCCTTAAGTCCCAAATCTGACAAGCCGAAAGCATCTGAAGGTGCGAAAATCTCCGAAAAATCCAAAAAATCCGAGGTCGAGAAGCTTTCTTCAGATACTTCCCTCGAAAACAGGACCCGTTTTGGATCCGAACCTGAAAATGAAATGATTTCCTCTGATAAAACACAAGAATACCCCAAAGCAGATCAGATGAAAAAGGAGCTTCAAAAAGCGATTCTTTCCAAGCTTCAGGAGATTTCCGACAAGATGGGAGAAGAACAAGACCCAAACCGGATTAAAAATCAGTTGGAATGCATCAATGAAGCTTTGAAGGTTTTAAAGTCGTTGAAGAGGTGAACTTTGTATTTTCAATGGCAAGAGTTTGGGATTGGGCTTTGGAATACTTTAGAAAGGTGCCATTCGTGCCCATCTTCCCTATTCAGATTAATGGCGACCTTTTCCAGTGGAAATTAAGGGGTTGAACGACTGCAATCTGAATCTTTGAAATCCGATAGACCTTTGATCTCGTGTTATAGACCCATATCATTCTGTATCCTCTTTATCGCACTTTTCGCCTCTTCAGGTTGCCTCCAGACGGGATACGACCTTCAAAACCAGTATCTTGATGACATCGCTCGAACAGACACTTCTGCGGACAAATTCTCGTCTGATCTATCTTCGAACCCTGAGAACTTCGATATCTCATACGATGTCGCAAACCAGATCGAAGTGGAACTGGATTTTGAGTCCTTTCTAAAACCTGACCTATTCCAGACGCGAGGCACTCTGGCGATCCAGAGCGACACGCCACTTCCTTACCTCTTGCTCAACTCAACTCTTTGGAAAGACGGACGTTTGGTGGAAAAGACCAGATACATGATGATCGAGGTCGATCCAGGCAGAACTTACGAGTTCGACATATGTCAGAGCCGTTTTCCAACGTCAGAAAGTTATCCGCGTTTGAGTCCAGAAGAGGATTATCTCTGCGTTCTGGAAATTCAGAGTCCCGGCGACTGGTGGGTTTCAGAAACACAAGAATGTCAAGTGATCCAAGGAACGCCATCAGAATCATCGCCTGTGACGGTGCCAGAATACGGGACAAAGTACCTTGAAGATAGACTTGATGAAGTTGAGAGATCTGGTTACGATGCTTCAGATACTTTGCCTGCGTTCGGGATAGAGGATGAAGCTAGCAAGAGAACTGCCACATTTTCATCTTCATCACCTCCTTCTTCATACCAGAGAGACACTGGCGAGTCGATTTCTGAAACATCTTATGACCGCGATGATGCTCAAGAAACCGAAAATCAGCAAAATCTCCAAGATCCGATCCCACAACCCGTTCTAGAACCAATCCTAGAAAATTCAGAAACTGGCAAACGGGATGACTTTGTGGCCAAAGGCACGATCTACGTGGGGAGCCTCTCTTCAGACAAATACCACCTTCCTGAGTGCAGATACGCCCAGAAGATCAAGCCCGAAAACAGAATCTACTTCAAAGACGTCTGGGAAGCAAGAGAGATGGGCTACGTTCCATGCAAGGTTTGCAACCCGTCTTAGTCCAGATCTCCGATCATGACGCAAACCATGCCCTTTGAGTCGGGTGGACTTGCGGTGCTTCCCATCTCTATCTTCTCTTCGGGGTATCCCAGATCCGACAATACAGCCACATCCCGTCTCAGCCCTTTTGTTTCGAGCTCGTCGCAAAGTCCGGCAAGATCGGTAGAATCGTCCACCAGGAGAAAGACACATTTTCCCCTCTCGACCTCTTCGATTATGGATTCTGGCTTCATCTTCCTTCCGTGAACAGTTATGGGAACCACTCGAAGCTGGCTGACATTGAGCCTTGCACAGGCAACCTGCATGCTGGAAATTCCTGGAATGATCACACCACCCAGGTAGCCAAGGCCACTCAACATAGGGTCTCCCGTCGAGAGGATCACAGCTTCGTTGGGAAGCTGTCGCAACGCCTTGTAATCCTCGATCACCTTGACATGGCATTCGGAATCTATGTGACTTGCCACAAGCTCGATGGCCCGCTCAGATCCATATATGAGGCGAGCCTTGAAGATCGCTTCGGCCGCCTCAAAGGTCAACATTTTTGGCCCTGCGCCTACTCCCACTATTATCATCTCAAATCACTCACAAAAATACCCTGTTTTTTAGGTGGTAGCAATTGATGTTTGAAATTCAGTTATAACTTCCTGAGATTTTATTGGGAGATTCGTCCCTCAGTATGCTTCCGTCACGTCTCAGGAGAACGATTCTCGTTAGTGGCAACCTCTCTTTCACCTTTGCGAGAGCCTCATTGATCCTGGGATTATCTGGCGCGTCTTCAATCATCCCTGCTACGGTCTTGTAAGCAGTTCCTTCGAGAATATTGGGCATTCCCCATTTGAGAATTAATGCGGGCAGACCACATATCACGCTGTCTTGATCTTCGTTGAAACTGAGTCCATCGAGCCGGTTTCCGACCAAAACGACCTTGTGTTCGGGAAAGAGCACACGACTATACTTTAGACCGACTCTTCCAGTCGTTGCCACCACCTTATCGAGCTTTTGGATATCGGAAGTTCTGCTTTCGCCCAGATGTTCGTTCCATGGCTCGACAAAACCGGTCGATCCCAATATCGAGATTCCCCCAATCACACCCACTTTTGGGTTCAAGGTCTGAAGTGCGATCTCTTCACCCCTTGGAATCGAAAGTTCGATCCGAGCCGCTGAAACTGCTGCTTCCTTTAGTCCTTCCTCGATCGCGCCAATTATCTCTCGCCGGGCCGACTGGCTAATGGCAGGTTTGCCCAGATCGGCGCAAAGTCCCTTGCTACCAATCCTGCCAATCCCGCATCCTGTAACCAGCTCGGTCTTCTCACTTCGAACGGCCCAGGCCCGAATCTCAATACCGGCAGTTACATCCGACTCGTGGTCCCCACCTCGTTTCACGGCAGTGCAGACGCCATCTTCTCCTTTCACATGGACTTCTACTTTGATTCCTGCAGGGGTGAGGACAAAAACCCGGTCGATGGACCTTGCCAGAGACACAACTGCGCCTTTGCAGGCCGCCGCAGCCGTGGTTCCTGTGGTGTAGCCGCGACGTAGAAACGTTCCATCAGAGAGGAGAACCCACTTTCCGCTCTTCACCTTATCCAAGGCCAGAGGATCTCCAGACATCTCAAGCCATTCAGGAGATATGGCAAACCCGGTGACTGGGTCCGTGATATCATCGATTTGATCTTTCATAATAAATGTTTATGATCTCGTTGACCGCGGCAACAGCGATTGGAGTTCCGCCCCTTGTTCCTTCAGTCGAGATGGAGGGAACGCTCAACGTTCTGAGTCTCTCTTTGCTCTCGGCTGCGTTCACAAACCCAACCGGAACGCCGACCACCAAAGCCGGTTTGATCTCGCCTTTTTCGATCAGTTCACAAAGGGTCATAAGGGCCGAAGGAGCGTTACCTACGGCAACGATGCTGCCCGAAAGCTCGTCTTTAAGCTTGATCACGCCAGCAGAAGTTCTGGTGATCCCTTCTTTTTTCGCGATCTCGTCTCCTTTCCCGATGAAGGTGATCACGGGGCTTTCGTGCCCTTTCTTCACGATGCCGGCTTCCCCCATCTTTATGTCCACGTAT
Source organism: uncultured Methanotrichaceae archaeon (assembly GCA_964639155.1). Taxonomy (GTDB): domain Archaea; phylum Halobacteriota; class Methanosarcinia; order Methanotrichales; family Methanotrichaceae; genus CAYWZG01. The sequence goes on along the minus strand of CAZXBV010000011.1, from coordinate 128 downwards.
ATCCCGGTGCCATTTTCCAAAGCTTTCAGCCCTGCGTTCACGGGATCGTTCTTGAAACGGAGCGTCTCTGCAATGCTCAGATCGCCAGTGGCGATGACGCAACGCTGTTTTATCCCATCTTCCAGGGT
>CAZXBV010000010.1:13703-15372 GCA_964639155.1 uncultured Methanotrichaceae archaeon | reverse complement strand
GCTACCAAGATCATTGCCACATTGCGATTTTTGTCTTAACCGATTGATCAATGGGTGGGAACGCGCCTTAACCTCCTGGTGAAGGCACCTTCTGAGTCAGGAGACGATTTTGAGCAATCGCGTCAGAGAAGCCTTTAAGAAGGCCCATATCCATGTAAACATGCTGAGATTTATGGAACTTTATGAGCACCTGGACTCGAACATGTCTTGGCTGTTGGACGTGTTGAGTGATTTAATACGATTTGATACAGTGGCACCTCCCGGTGATGACTACCATCCGATCGTGGACTATCTGATCGACGTCTTCGACGAGCTTGGCTTTGAAACCGAGAAGATCGTGATGCCTCCAGAACTTTTCGAACAGAAGTGTGACGTTCCCGGACTGGTTGGGGATCGGGTCAACTTCAAAGCTCGTCTGGACACCGGCGCAGAAGAGACGCTCGTGATCTACACCCACCTCGATGTGGTTCCGGCCGGATTCGGCTGGTTTACAGACCCATTCGACCTGACAACCGAGAACGATAGGGTATATGGCAGAGGCACTGCAGACTCAAAGGGGGCCGTAGCATGCCTGATCTCGGCGCTCGATGCGGTTCAGGCCTGTGGCAGTCACCGGTACAATCTTGAGATCGTTCTCACCACCGACGAGGAAGTGGCAGGGTACTCTGGCCTTTGCTACTTTGCGGATTCCGGCCTGATCGAAGGCGACTATATGCTCTGCATGGACAGCTTCTCTGACGATCTGATCATAGGATGTAACGGGACGATGACCTGGCAGGCGACAGTTCAGGGAAGATCGGTCCACTCTGGAGCCAGCTTTCTTGGAGTTAATGCAATCGAAAAGTCATTTCCCGTGATCGAGGCAATATTGGCCCACAAAAAAGAGGTAGAGTCAAGAGAGTCTTCGATCCCGGCCTCCTCTGAGCTTGCAGAGTTTGGCGTAACGAAGATGAGACCCATGCTGAACATAACCATAATCGAGGGCGGGGTCAAAGAGAACATCGTCCCTGAAAAGTGTGTTATCCGAGGCGATCGGCGGGTCATTCCCGACGAAAGAATGGAAGATGCTGTAGCCGAGATCGAACGAGTCTTCGAGAGCTTAGACCTTGGTGAAGGGCCAAAGCTTGAGTGGCGATTCTGGATGGGGTATCCTCCGATGCGGATCGATCCAGGTCACCCGTGGGTTTCCAGGGTTGCTGAGGCTTTGGAGACGGCCACAGGATCAAAGCCAAAACTTTCTGGGGCCCAGTACAGCCTAGACCTGTCATACGTCGTTAATGTAACCGAAATTCCCTCTTGCGCCTATGGCGTAGGCAGGCAAACAGATTCGAATCCTCACGGGGCAAACGAGAACGTGACCTTGGTGGATTTGAAACATTATGCCAGGTTCTTGGTCGCACTCTTAACCACACCCAGGTGAAACTAGTCGATTTTCGCCAGAAATAATGCTTGACGATACGAATAGACCAAAATATTGAACTCATGAGAGTTCGATATTTATCCGAAAAGCGTCGTTAAGCACTATAATGTGAATGCAGTTCAACACAGTTGAACTTAAGTTATGAGGTGAATTGGATGAAAATTGCGATTATGCCTTGCAGATCAACCCCACGAGGGGTGAAGATGCTCTTTGGATGCCTTCTATTATGTCTTTTGACTTGCATGCCGG
>CAZXBV010000010.1:1852-13603 GCA_964639155.1 uncultured Methanotrichaceae archaeon | reverse complement strand
CTGCGCCGGTGATGAAGTGGTCGAGGCGGCCCCCGCGCAGACCGTGAGCGAGACCGTGCAGGCTGAACCTGTGTCGAGCAAAGAACAAATGACTGCTGACTTGGAGGCTATCACGGCACAGATGATGGATGCTGGATTTTGAAGACTGCTTATGCAGCTCTTCAAACCTCTGATACATTTTTCTATCGCCCGATTATAGCCAAGTGCGCGGACCTCGCCAGGACCTGCATCACAGAGATTTGATATAGGGTTTTGCCATACGTGGTAGACGATTCTTATGACCTCAGAAAAAAAGGCATTGTGGGTCGTATTCAGGCCCGAAAGTCCAGAAAATATTCCTGCGATGCGTGAAAAGTTCTTGGTGTCCTACCCAGTCTTCAGAGAGATGCCAGGTTTGTTCAGCAAGGTCTGGTGGTGCGACCAAGAAAAAGGCGAGTGGGGTGCGATGTACATTTTCAACTCGGATGCCGAGCTTCAAGAATATATCCACTCTGATATGTGGGTGCGAAAAGTCCCTGAAAAGTACGGATACCGGCCAGAGATAGTTGCAATTCTCGACTTGGGCCCCATCCTGTACAAGGATGCGGTTACAGAAGGCGAAAATTCCTGGCTTACCAAATCGAAATAGACGAACTTGCGTCAGAGTCCTCAGTATCTTGCAAGTCATGAGGTCTTGGTAGAGAGGCACGCTCAAAGGTGAGACGAGCGGCCTCGTCAGGGTCAAGAGCTTTGGCGAGATGGGGGTTGGCAGCATTAACTACCGAGTCTTTGCTAGGATAGAACGACAGAATGAAATAGAACCCGATGAAAAAAGCTCCCACATGAAGAAAGTGTTGCTGTTATTGGCTCTGATCGTCGCCTTCTTTGCAGGCTGCGTCGAAGAGGAGCCAAGCGCAGAAGAGCTCAAATCTATGATGATTGAGTCGGTCGATAAGATTGACACGTACCGTTTCACCATGGGGTCGGAGCAGACTACCTCCGTCATAAACCATTCTGAGACAGACGAGGCTCTCAAAACAATGACCTTTACGACCCAATCAGATGGATCGGGCGTGATCGATATGGCCATTCCAGCCATGGAGATGACGATGACCACCACGACAGAAGTGCCTGATGAAGAGCCCATCGTCCAGGAGACTGATATGTACATGATCAACGATACCATGTACTTGAAGGTTGAGGGCAACTGGACCACGATGCCAGGAATCCCGGCAGAAGCTTGGGACAAGCAGAACATGGCCAAGGCCCAGACGGAACTCTACAACAGCTCGGATTTTGAGCTGATGGGATCTGAAAAGGTCAACGGCGAGAAAGCTTACAAACTGAAGGTGATCATCGATGCTGATACGTTCACGAGGGTTATGGACGAGCAGATGGGATCTATGATGCCAGTTCAGTTCATGAATTTCAGCGAATTATTTAAGGATTCTGAGATGGAGCAGATTATCTGGATATCAAAAGAGTCAAAGCTCCCCTTGAAAGCCGAAATCGAGATGAAGATGAGCCTGACCCCAGAGGCCCTGGGCATTCCACGTGAACTGGTGGGCGATATCAATATGGAGATGGATATAAGGTCGACGGTGACCTACTCTGACTACAACGAGCCAGTCGAGATCGTGCTTCCGCCAGAGGCAGAAAACGCGCCCAGTTTATTTGAAATGATGATGATGTCAATGGCAGGCCAACAGCAACTCGAACAACCCGCATAGCCCGCATAAGTCCGATACCGGACTCGACACAAAAACCGCCATCGGGCATGAAGGCAAAGAAAAGTCTAAATCGTTGATAAGACCTTTTTGGGTCTTTCAACGATTTTCTGGCTTTCTTAACTGTTTCTTACTCATCATCACGTCTTCAGACCAACATCTCATAACTTCTCCCACCGACCAGGCCTGAGATATACATCCTTCTGGCCGATGTGGTGCATCACCATCGAAAACTTCGCAGATGGTGCCAACGCCTGCTTGGAAATCCAGGTTCATTAGCGACGCGAGGATATCTCTTGCCTGATCTCTGCTTTTTTTGGAGCGACCATTCGTCTTGAGATATGCGGTGATGTAAGGGCCCATGAGCCAAGGCCAAACCGTGCCCTGATGGTAGGCTCGATCCCGTTCCCGAGGGCCGCCTTCATATCTGCCCACGTAAGCAGGATCTGTAGGCGATAAGGTTCTAAGGCCAAAAGGTGTGAGCAAATCTCTGGTCACAACCTCAACCACGCCTCGTGTTTGATCTTTTGTTAAGGGTGAAAAGGGCAAGAAAGCTGCGATTATCTGATTTGGCCTGATCGAGCGGTCCATCTCAGCCTCACCAATCACGTCGTAGAGGCAGCCGTTCTCGGGATTCCAAAACTTTTGGCAGCTCCTTTTGACGAGGTCAGCCAAACTTTCGTCCCAAGATTCAGCAAGCTCCTTTGCAAATACTTCCATCACCTTGAGCGCGTTGTACCACAAGGCATTGATCTCGCAGGCCTTTCCTGCCCTTGGAGTGACGAACTGGCCTTCGACTTTCGCGTCCATCCAGGTGAGACCAGGTCCCGAGATTATGAGCCCGTCCGAATCCATCCTGGATCCTGGCGTCTCTTTCGAATAACGTTCCATCAGGCTCTTAAGAGAAGGCCAAAGTGTCCTTACAAAATCGAGATCTTCGGTGTAACTCCAATAACTGTAAACCGCCTGGACGAACCAAGGCGATGCGTCTACCGTGTTGTACCCTTGCGCCCCAAAGTCGTTTGGAAGAAGCCCATCTTTCATCGCTCCTGCAAAAGTTTCCAAGACCGCCTTTGCCTCCTCGAACCTGCGGGTAACAAGCAACAACCCAGGAAGTGCGATCATGGCGTCTCGTCCCCAGTCGTTGAACCAGTGGTATCCGGCGATTATGCTCATTCCAACATCTCGCTTCACCAAAAACTGGTCTGACTTGCAAGAGAGCCGCCTGAACCTGGGATCTCGCCTGCTGTTTCCTCTAAGGCCTCTTTGCCTTGCAACCTCTTTTCGGAGAAGTTTTTCCCATCCTTTTGGAGTCTCTCTATCGAGTGATGCCATTATGCAAAAGGTGCTCTCGCCTTTCACCTCTATCTCGAACCTGCCTGGACTGAAAAGGTCTTCGCGACAGGCAAGCCCTCGCCGCTTCTCGGTCAGGTATTCTATATTGTGAAACCAGACTTCAGATCTCGTGTACACCGGCTCGCTCGATGTCAGAAATATGTTCGATCCAGGACTGAGACGAACGCCATTTTCTAAGATCTCCTGTTCCATGAGAGGGCTCGATGAAGCTGCATGAAAGTTTCTCCAGTTCATCAAAGGAACGATCCTGAACAATCCTTCGCCCTCTATATGATAACGAATTCCGGTCGTGTTCTCGCCATAGACCATGAAGACTGTCTTCTCGACAGATCCGCCCTCTGTCTCGTACAAAAACGTGGGCATTGGGTCTTCTCGAAACTCGGTCAGGTGATCGAACCCTTGAGGATAGATCGCGCCTGGGTATTGGTGATTTCCCAGAAGATAAATGCCAGACTCGGTCACAAACTCTTCGTCGAGAGACGAAAGCGTCAAAGTTCGTTCCACGGGTGGCTTCAGGGCCGCAATCAGAAGGCCGTGATAAGCTCTCTGGTTCAGGCCAAAGATAGTCGAAGAGGCATAACCTCCAAGGCCGTTTGTGATCAACCACTCTCTTTCTATTCCCTCAAGAAATTCTGGACTGAATCGGTAACCTTCATCCATAGACTTCATCTCCCCTTTGATTCTTGGCCAGTCTCTTTCAACCTGGAATCGGTTAGCTCCACGACCGCCCGTCTTAGTGCATCGCCTTTCAGCGCGCCAGTGTCGAGCGCGTCCAACCGGTCGGCAAATATCTCGTCTTGTAGGCTGAACCTGGCCCAAGAGGATAGGTCGCCCCTCTTCATGTGGTACTCGATCGATTCGATATTGACGCCACTTAGAGTTCGTCTTAGCCCCTTCAGACTCCATGCCAAGTCTCCTGTAAACTTGTCTATGTCCACTGAGAACAAGAACGGGTCGTCGGCCATTCTTAGTTTTTCTTTCACTCTGAAGTGGAGGTCAGAAAGTATGCTAAAGAAAGTGACAGCAGCGTCGTATGGGTTGCCATAAGGGCTAAAGTAGTTGTGAACTTCGCCCGGCGCGCCACCCGAGGTGAAGGCATAATATAGGTGGTCGCTCAGGCCCATGTACCTCCATATCTTTAGGAACTCTTCGTCTTCCATCTCCTTAATTGGCCACTCCATCCTCTTGTGGTAGGTGTAACAAGCCCATTGGAGAGCGTTTCCAAGCCAGCAGCTGGTATCGCGCTCGATATCTGCCCAAGAGGTGGTCTTCTCGACGCTCAAGATCTCCCTTGGCTCATTTTTCTCGATCACCTCAGAAGGTGTCGCGAACTCAAGATTATCCCACTTGAGAATTTCACCTGGCAAGGCCTTCAAGAATTCGAAGATGCCGGTGTCGGCCCATTGGTGTTCGCCAAAGGTCTCGTAATCGCAAAATATGTTGATGCAATGGCCACTTTTTGCGGCGATCCAGGTGGCATACTTTTCGGCGGTGAGCGGATACTCCGGCCACCACCGAGCTGAAAACCGAAACCCCATGTCGTCAGTGATCTGATAATCTCTCAAGAGAAGGGCGATCCGATCGCATCCTTCAGGCCTGTAGACCCAGTTGGGATAAGCCATAATGCCTTCTGCGAAGATCCCGTCATATCCCATCCCCTCCACCAACTTTGCGATCCGATCGTCGTAGATCAGTTCTGTGTTCTCGAAAACTTTCGGCCGAACCCCGAAGATATCCCAGATCGCGTCTCTATGCATCTTGACCTGTTCTTCGAACTCTTGGCCGTCGTCGTACAGGCTCGAGAGCGAATGGCAGTAAGTCTGCTCGAGGACTTCCACCATTCCTGTATCTACCAAATCCACAAAGGAGTTCAGCACGCGAGGGTTATACCTTTGACATTGATCAAGAAAAATTCCTGAGAAGCTGTAAGCCACTTTGAAGGGACGATCTGAATCTTTGAACCTTTCGATCTCCTCATTTATCGTCTGGTTTGCCGGAAGGTAGCACTTCTCAGCGACGCGGTTGAAGATTCGATCGTTCTCGGATTCGTCGAAGTAAAAGTCCAAAAGCCCGTTTGGCCCGATCTTTCTAAAGGGGGACCCACCCCAGAAAAAATCTTTTCTGAGCCTGAGGGGCTGATGAACTTCAAAGCAGAAAGAGACATCCATGGAATGTTAATTGAACTGTTTAGTTTAGATGTTTTGCGCTCTGACCGAAAAAAATAATGCCCTTACCTGATATACAGTAAGTCCTTGAGGAGGAAAAAAATGGACGAGGCATCAAAGACCTACGAACGTGTGTCATCTGGGGTACCTGGTTTTGACGATCTGGTTAATGGGGGCTTTCATCGAGGTACCGTCAACACAGTGACCGGATCTTCGGGGGCCGGAAAGACCGTTTTCGCAAGCCAGTTCATATATCAAGGAATCCTGGCGGGCGAGAAGGGCATGTTGGTTTTGCCCTCAGAGAGTGCAGAGTTCATAAAACGGGAAATGTACACATCTTTTAATTGGGACTTTTGGAAGCTCGAAGAGGAGGGAAAGTTGGCAGTAGTGGACGTCACAGATCCGGTTCTCCGACTCCAAAAGAGCATCGAGACCGATCCAACCGAATTTCTGATCAGCTTTAGAAAGCTCGTTGAAAAGAAGCTGGAGGAAGAAAAACCCCAACGCCTCCTGATCGATGACCTGATGGCGTTCTTCACCGCGGTGGAATCGCCCTTTGTCATGCGATCGCTCGTAGACGATCTCTTCGGAACTCTCAGATCTTCAGGAGTAACGTCGATTATCACCATCGGAACTGCTTTTGGTATGACCGAGATCATGGAGTACGGCGCAGATTCCTGCACCATCCTGCAAAGAGAGCGGATCGGAAACAATCTCGTCAGGTCGATCTACATAATGAAGATGAGAGGATCGAGGATCGCAAACGCCATCAGGGTTCTCGACATCTCAGATGATGGGTTGGCGATCTCGACGCTTTCACCATATCCATAAAAAGAGGGTCCACATGATCAAACGTTGGATCGTTTTGGCAGGAGAAGAGGGCGGCCCCGCCTGCAACAAGATGGGCGGCATATGGAACGTCATCGACGCCGAATCCAAGATGCTGGCCGAGTTGGTTAGTCGAGGTGAGATCGACTGTGACCTCAGGATACTGGTAGCAGGGCCTTACTTCCAGACGCACGGGGCCGACTGGAACGGGGCCAGGTCTAGGGTTACCAGGGTCGACGAAAAGGACGGTTTTGAACCACTCAATATGGGTAGCGAGATTAGCGCAACCATCGATCTCCTGAAAAAAGAGGGAATAGAGGTGGTGGCTGCCCAAAAAGAGCACAAGGGTGTGCCCATAGGTTACCTACTTTTCAACACCAATTATTACGACACTATAATCGCTCGACGATATGGTCAGGACATGAACCTGACCAACGCCATCAAGAAAGAAGCATGGGATCTGGTCCGGCTCGATTCGATGCACTTTGAGAGGGCCCCTTACGGCCCCGAATACACACATTACACAAATCTTTCTTACGCCATATCCCAGTTTGTCAGAAACCTCGTCACACTGGGAGAGATGAAGGCCGAAAAATACAAAGATGGTGCCATCTCTGAGTTTGCGATGTCAGTCATGCCAAAGATGCAAGTCTCGCTCCACTGTCACGAGTTTGGGGTATTTTATGCCCTTGCCAGGCTCAAGTCTTTGGGACTACCAGTAAGAACCATGGCAACACTTCATGCTACAATTCCTGGCAGGTCTTCTGGCTACAGATCTTTGGAAAAGATCGCCCGAAACGATTCTGTTTGGGAGCCAAACGTCCCGACAGGGATGGCAACTTTGGAATCTTTGGCCAAATATGCAGATGTGACGACCTTCGTTGGCGACTCCACCAAAAAAGAGGCAATGCTATTTTACGGCCTGGACGGGATCGTGGTTCGAAACGGGATCGATGTGACCGATAACGGGATCGATTGGGTCAAGAAGAACCGATGCAGAAAGAAGATTCAAAAGTTTCTCTCAGACAAGCTTCACAACCAGTTCGGCGGCGAGAGGATCGATCCAGAAAACATCTTACCCATATTCACCATATCGAGGATCGAGATCGAGAACAAGGGGTATCCTCAGCTGCTCGATTCACTTCTTCTCCAAGACCACCTGATCAAACATCGCAAATTAGAACAAAGGTTCGCCGGGGAGATTAGGGTTGTCTGTCTCTTGATGGCAGCTCATGGCCCCAAGTCCAAAGACAAGCTTCCAGAGGGTTTTCCCGTAGACCTTCCTCTCGAAGTTCTGGTGGGCGAAGAGATCCGATTGAGCAACATGATCCAGGATCGCGCCTTGGATGCGGAAAAGCTGGTATCTGGAAAGAGGCAGGCAGCGGCACTCCTCTATCCTCAGTGGGTTGGCCCAGATGATGGCGGCTTCAACATGAGCGCAGAGGATATCATGTCAGGTTGCGTTGCAGGGATATTTCCTTCTCAGTACGAGCCGTTCTTGCTCACTGGCCTTGAGGCGGGACGAGAGGGGACTCCAAGCATAGTGAGCCGAGCTTGCGGGTTCAGCGACGCTTTGAGAAAAGTGGAACGTCTAGTTACAGGACTTGGTGGGGTAGTTGTGGTAGATAACATAGCGAGCACACACCAGGAGATGACTCTTGATTACGCTCTTGCCATGGATTATTTCACATGGACCTATCTGGACGATCAGGTCAAGTACAGGCTTCTTTGCGAAGAGTCATTCTCTCTTGCAAAGCTGATGGACTGGACTAAGCCGGTCTTGGAATACTACAGGAACCTGGTGGTTGAAACCAAGCTGGAAAAGTCCGTGCCAGAGGAGAACAAATCTGAGAGTGCCGATTTTTTTGATGAAGGTGAGCCACGATGAAGATAGCCTATTTCAGCATAGAGTATCCCCCCCGAGTATTTGGGGGGCTTGGGGTTTACGTCGATTCCATATCAAAAGAGATCGCCACTCTCGGGCACGAGATCGGCGTCTTCACTTTGGGCGACGGCAAGCTTCGGCGGCGTCAGAGCAAAAGTGGGGTTACAGCCTTTAGGGAGACGCCAGTTCCCATGAAAGACGGCTGGGGGCCTTTCGTATCAGATCGAACGAAGGCTTGGGGCGACGGGATTGATTTTCTGCACGACCTCATGAGTTACAACCAGCTTTCTGCCTTCAGGGTCTTGGAAGAAGGCGGCTTTGACCTCGCCGTTGGCCACGACTGGCTCGGCCTTCCGGGAGCAATGGCAGTTCAGAAGACAGGACTTTGCACGATATACCACGTCCACAGTACAGAGATGGGTCGAGAATCGAGCCCCAACCCCCAGATCGTCGACCTAGAAGTAAGTGGTGCCCTTGCAGCAGATGCGGTCATCACCGTATCTTTGGCCATGAAAGAAGAGCTTGCGAGCCTGGGCGTTCCTCGGGAAAAGATCCGCGTCTGTTATCATGGCGTCGATACCGATACGTTCAGCCCCTCTTCAGTCAAGCCAAGGAAGCTGCAGGCACTCAAAGAAAAGTATGGAATCGAGGACGAAGATCCGGTAATCCTCTTCATAGGAAGACTTGAGCCAGTCAAAGGCGCAATCCCTCTCGTGAGAGCGATGCCTTCGGTATTGAGAAAGCACCCAAAGGCAAAGCTTCTCGTGGTGGGGAAAGGTACCCTTGCCGATCAGATCAGGCGCGAGGCAGAGCCGTTGGGCGAATCTGTCAGGGTTGTGACCGACTTTCTGGACCTTGAGACGAAGATTTGCCATTACGCACTTTCTGACATTTGCGTATTTCCAAGTCTATACGAGCCTTTCGGGATCGTGGCAGTTGAAGCCGCCTCGATGGAAAAGCCCGCGGTGGTGGGGGCTAATGGCGTAAGCGGCCTTAGAGAGATAGTGGATGACCCCTCATCAGAAAATCCGACCGGGGTTCACGTCGATCCTCAAAACCCTGAGGACATCGCCTGGGGCATCAATCTGGTTTTGGAAGATCGAGACAAGATGATTCAGTGGGGTCAAAACGCCCGGAAGAAGTGTCTTGAAATATTCAACTGGAAACGCGCCGCCGAGGAGACTGCAAAGATATATGAAGAGGTGATAGCATCCCGGAGCTGAGGCGGCACTACTTTCTCGAAGAGTACTGCGTGATCGCCACAGAACGGGCGAAGAGACCATCTGACTTTGCGTCCGAGCCAGAGCCAAAAAGTGCTTCAGTCAACTGTCCATTCTGTCCTGGAAACGAGGAGATGACGCCCTTAGCGGTCGCGGTTTACACGAAACGAGGCGTCTTTTCCGATGGCGCCAAGAGGGTTAAGAACTGGCAAGTCCGCTGTTTTCCTAACATGTATCCTGCAATGGCACCGGACCCGACGCCGTCCACCCGAGAGTGGGTGGCCCATCCGGCCCGGGGATTTCACGAGGTCGTTGTGGAGTCACCAGATCACCAAAGCGATCCTGCCAATTTCGATTTGAAAGATCTGATGAAGATGGTAGAAGTTTACAAGGATCGTTATTCACATTACATCTCTTCAAAGGAGATCGAGTACGTCTCCATCTTCAAGAACTGGGGCCGGGTGGCAGGAGCGTCGCTTGCCCATACTCATACTCAGATCATCGCCATGCCATTGAAGCCTCCGCTTCTCTTGAGGGAGATGGACGTCATATCTTCGGCGGCGCGTTGTCCTTACTGCAGCCTCATCGAGCGAGAGGCATCTTCTGAGCGGTTGATCTATGAGAACGAGTGCTGGATTTTGATCGCGCCCTTTTTCTCTCAGTCGCCTTATGAGACCTGGATTTTGCCAAAAAGTCACGTCTTTGATCTAAGAGAGCTAAGCGACCTTCAGACTCAAAAACTTGCTCAAATTCTGGGTGATGCTTTGCGCAGGGTCTCTGAACTTTTGAACGATCCACCTTACAACTACATGATCTACCAGCTACCAGATCGTCGCTATCATCTGAACATCCGGATTCAGCCGGTTTTATCGAAAATCGCAGGTTTTGAGAAAAACACGGGAGTTTTCATAAACGTGGTCTCTCCAGAGCAAGCTGCCTTTGATCTTCGTGGGGTTTGGGGCTCAAAACCGAAAAGTTTATGAACTTACAACATAAAAATTGTGACGGAAAGAGTCGATGAGGCATATAGTTTCCCGGCAAGATGTGTTCAGCTTGAATTGTGGGGTGATTCTGCTGACACGTCGTGACAGAGATGATTGGCATAACCCCCATTTTGGAAACTCAATCTGAGAATGTGCCATATATTGCTCGAAAAATCACAATCTCTGAAGCGATCGAGCCTTGGGATTATAGTGTTTAACGATGATACCTTTCGGCCAACTGTTGGACTCGTCAGAGTTCGACATTTTGGCCTAATCATGTCGATACGCACTAATTTAGCGAGAACCAATTAGTCTAACCTAATTGGTTCTCGACTATCCATCGTCTCAAACCTGTGTACGTCTATGCTGTGTTGAGATGTAACAAAGATATCTGGTTGGGTATATTATTGGATAAAATGTATTATAAAATGAACTGCGTTATTAGTTTCATGCGGTGGCTGAGATGCGAATAGGGATGGTCTCTTGGGAGAGCCTTTACTCTGTAAAGGTTGGTGGAGTTGCGCCCCACGTGTCAGAACTGTCAGAAGCCCTGGCTAGGAGAGGACACGAAGTCCACGTATTCACTCGGCGAGGTGATTTTGGGCCCTATGACGAGATCAACGGCGTTCATTATCAGAGGGTGGACTCGAACATATCAGGAGATATTGTCTATCAGATGGATCGCATGTGCGATGCCATACATGATCGGTTCGGATATGTGCAAAAGCTCTTTGGCAAGTTTGACATCATGCACGGCCACGACTGGCACCCGGTCACGGCTCTTGATAAGATCAAGGCAAGTTACGGCATTCCTTATGTAATCACCTTGCACAGCACCGAATGGGGAAGATGCGGGAACAACTTCAGCTATGACGGAATCCCAAGGGAGGTCGCCCATAGGGAATGGCTCGGTGGATACGAGTCTGCACGGGTGATTACCACAACTCAGAGGATGAAAGACGAGCTGATGTGGCTTTATCAGATTCCCAACGAGAAGATGGAGATCATACCAAACGGGATCGTCATCGGAAGCGTCAGGAGGAATGTTGATCCTGGCCAGGTGAAGGAGAAGTATGGCATACATCCTCTAACTCCGGTGGTTCTTTTCTGTGGTAGGATGGGGTATCAGAAAGGTCCAGACATCTTGGTGGAAGCCATTCCTCAGATCCTGGATAAGCGCTGGGACGTGGAGTTCGTCTTCATAGGCGACGGAAGCATGAAGCAGTACTGTGAAGATAAGGCGAGAGAACTTGGCGTCGATGAGTCCTGTCACTTTCTTGGGTACTGTCCCAGCACCTTGAAAGAGGAGTGGATGAATGCCTGTGATATCATATGCATTCCGAGCAGGAACGAGCCTTTCGGGATAGTGGTGTTGGAAGGTTGGGATGCGGCAAAACCCGTGATAGCCACCGGTGCGGTCAGCATCATCAAGAACTTCGAGGACGGGTTGTTGGCATATATCGAGCCCCAGTCGATCGCCTGGTGCTTAAACAGGATGCTTGAGAATCCTGAAGAAAGGGAGCGTCTGAGCCTGGCAGGAAGGGAAAGGGTAGAATGCGACTTCACCTGGGATCGGATCGCCAGGATGACCGAAGAGGTTTACTCAAG
>CAZXBV010000010.1:0-1752 GCA_964639155.1 uncultured Methanotrichaceae archaeon | reverse complement strand
AAGTCAGCGATCTAAATCCAGTTCAAGCGCTGCCAAGCAGCTCAACACTCCGCCTTCTGAATCAGTTTCGAGCGCTTCAGTGCGTTCCAAAAGTCAGCGATCTAAATCCAGTTCAAGCGCTGCCAAGCAGCTCAACACTCCGCCTTCTGAATCAGTTTCGAGTGCTTCAGTGCGTTCCAAAAGTCAGCGATCTAAATCTAGTTCAAGCGCTGCCAATTGGTCCAGGGTCTTGCACTCCAAATCCAATGGTCAGGTCACGTGGCGAAATAGCCAGGCCATGTGGCGCAAGGTCCTATCTGGATCCAAGATTTCAGCAGATTCTGGCCAGGAATCAATCAACAGTTCGTCAAGAATGTGTTAGAAATGTGGCCAAGGATCCGTCTTTTGTCCTTGTGCCCACATTTTCTCTTCTGAGCCGTCTCATGGGCATGGGCCCATCCGGCTCCATGCTCCCCTGTCTTAGATCATATTTTGGCCTGCGCCCTCGTGACCTTCGACGTTGCCGTTGTAGGCGTTATAGGTCTGGTTGTGCATCATCGATATTATGAGGTCGTGAATCTCGTCGGGCCGGGGGATCCCTTCCATGAGATGATAGGATCTGGCCCTTGGAGTGGATATGGTCTTTCCACCACCTGCGCCGACCGTCGCCTTGGTTCCGATGGCGGCGCCTGCGATGCTGAAATCGTTTCCAAGGCCAAAACCCGAGGCGGTGATGGGGATTACCGTTCCGAAGTTGAATATGCGGCCAAAGACTGATTGTTCCACCACGAGGTCGTTTATGTTTTTGTAGAGCAACGTTCTTCGGTGGACACCCAAGTGGCCCGATTCCAAGATCAAGCGCCAGCTCGTGATGTAATAGCGGTGAGATCGTCGGTGCATTTCAGTCCCTAAGATTCCCAAGGCTCCAAAGGACATTAGGATAAGGTTTTGGTCACCAAGCAAGCTCAGGTTGTATGTCTCAAGGGATGCGAGGTACCACGTCTGTTCGGGCAGGTAGTAGGCAACAAGGCCGGGTATGACGAGTGCAAAGAGCCATCTCCAGTTGATCCTGAAAAGAGCAATCAAGATTGCGGGCACGATGATCGAAACCCACCAGGCAAACCAGGCCGAGGTTTCTGGGCTCATGTTCCCGATCTCGATTTGAGGGCCCTCCATGAAGAACAGGCCAACCAGAACGAGGTAGATCCAGATCAGGTAGAGCTTGTAGAATGCCAGGGGATGAGGGCGGATTTTCCGTATCAGTTTTTCGCCGTTCTGGATCTTGGGGGGCACACTTACGGCTTTGCGGCTGTTGAGATAAATATTCTACTATCGGCAGCGCTGATTCTAGTCGAGGACGGGGCGACAAGTTGGGCGCGTAAACGCCCAGCCGCCAGGGCGCGCGGACCGAAAGGTACAAAAACAGGAAAGGCATGAGGGGGGATCGCACCTTTTCGTGCCTCGGTGGCTTAGCTGGCATAGCGCGTCCTTGGTAAGGACGAGGTCGTGGGTTCAAATCCCACCCGAGGCTTACGAAATCCTATTTTTATCTGGTTTTACGGGAGGTCTCGCAACGCCCTTATGCCCTTTTTTCTGACAGGAGGCATCCTTATTCTGGCACTTTTTGCGATTGTCACCACGTTTTAGACACGGTGGCGCGTGTGCATTCTCGTATTTAGCCAGCAGGGCTTCGAGTTCCTTTACGCGTGCTTCTAAGCGTAGTGCTTAACGATACCTTTCAGACAAATCTCAAACTTGCAAGAGTTTGAGATT
>CAZXBV010000009.1:0-15594 GCA_964639155.1 uncultured Methanotrichaceae archaeon | reverse complement strand
TTCCGGAGCCCGTTGATCCGAGTACTGCCGTGTGCTTGCCGAGCAATTCGTTCATGTCAGCGTAGCAGGGTGCTCCACCAGAGCCTACGTGTTCACCTATTTGAATAGTAGATCCTTGATTTTGCCCATATATAAATCGCAATTCAGACTTAGGTGTAAGATAAACAATTTGTTGCGGCAAGGGAAAGTTCGAGACACCTCTCTCGAAACAAAGACTCCATTTTTTGGACTGTGCTTCGCCGCTCAAAATCCACTCGCCTTCTCCGAACAAATCAGCTTCGATTATTCGAGCAGTTGAGGGACTTGATTCGGTGATACCTTTTTCACGTTCGTACTCCGACTTCATCCGAAGCCGACTGACATATCCATAAATCAGGCGCCTTCCGAAATGAATTTTCACAATGGATCCAAATTGCCCAATCGGGTAGACATCACCAGCAAAAACACGTGATAGCTCAAGTATTCTCGAATCAAGCTCAGCTACGATATGGGTTCCGTCGACTTCGATAATGGTGCCTATAGCAAGGTTTTCGATGGGTTCGTTTGGGCTTCGCCTCTCAGGATTCATCGTTCGCCCCCCAGCAGTCGAGTAATTGTTTCAAATTTCCACCAAGGCAAGTCCTTTTTTGACTTTATCTGTTCATTTCCGTGGAAAAATCCGCGTTTTGCATATATACGAACTTGATCTTGTACCATAGGATCTTTTGTCCATTCTTCGAGTTGTCCTTTTGGTTCGTCATCGCTAGTAAATGCAACAATCGTCAATCGTTGTTCTGATTCCCTTAGAGCACGGTCAAGTTCCAAATTTATGTGTGAATCACCAAACCGATAACCACAGATAGTGAGAATTGCTTCAGAGTTCTTTGAAGGTCTCAGAATCGCTCTCATCATCGATATCATCTGTGCATAAGGGTCGCGTTGAGTTTCTCGATATTTAGTTGCAGCAGGCCAGATCATAACTTTCTCATCATGACTAATCGATGTTATACTAGACCGAATTCGACGCGGAAGAACGTCGCCTTCCAACAAACACCAATCAATCGACCCATGAACCTTAAAGACCCGAGCAGCAACATCCTCCTTTTCGAAACAATTGCTGTCCCACCAACCAGTGGCACCACCTGAAAAACCGTCGACATACGGAACACGTTCGATAGCTAAAGAATCTTCGATCAGTGTGTCATAATTTAGGATGAAGTAGTTGATTGCAGGTGAATTAATTGGTTTTCCTGATTGAGACACCCCATGAACTGACCTTACAAAATTTCTATGCGTTAAAATCTCAACGTCTTTATTGATGCAACTATAAATAGCATTCTTAATTTCTTGAAGCGCGTTATCCAAGTCCTTTGCAGAATACTCTTCATCAAGCAGTACCTTACAATCATCATCTCTGCACTTAGATCGACGTTGCGCAATCGACAACAAGTCGATCAAATCGCTCATGTAGTCCTCAATTGTTGGGGTGCCCAACTCCTCTGCGCCTGGCCCATTAAACTCCTGGACCAAGAATCTCAAGATATTCTTTGTGTTGCTACTTAGCGTTTCATGCCCGCATACTTGTTTGGTCAACTTATCAGTTAGGGGTAAGTTTGCACAGCAACTACAACCGGCACCGAGTAAGAAGGATTGCCCACTTTGCGATAATAGTTGTTTTAATTGATCGATCGAATCTCGGAATGATTCATCACTTAAAGAACTTAGATCATCCGGCGTGTAGATCACCCACATCTAAATCACCAATCTCTCCTAAAAATGTTTTGTGCCAACACATATACCCCTGCATAGTTGCGCGCCCTGGCCGAAGGCCGCGCCACTTTGGCGATACGCGGCCAGTTTTTCCGGCGAGGTATACTTCGGTTGAGTGGCGATCAAGCCACTCCACCTGATGAACGGCGGGAAATCGAACGGGACGAATTCTTGCGCCCCAGATCACTAGGCTTCGCCGGGGGTGCGCACACCCCCAAGAACGCGCCAAACGGAGCCAATCACCATACGTCTCTACAGCGGCCAGATCACAAACGTCCTCAAAACGAAGAACACTTCTTTTCGTCTTGCCCGTCAATACGACCTCGCCGTATGATCTGGCGCGCCTATAACAACCACAAAATCAGTCTTCTCTAAATTCCTGGCCGTTAGCCCTTCAGCTCCGCCACCGCAGCATCTCGCTGGCTCCAGGATATTGGGGTGACCTGGTAGCTTCTTAGCGCGTCTAAGACCGTTGGCTGTGCTTCTCGATCGGTGTCGTTCAATAATGCGTAGGCCTTGGAGTCGGGGGGCCGCACTTCCTTTGTATCGAGCCAGGCAAAAGCCACTGCCTGAGCTTCGTTTCGGTTGGGGCAGTTGACGGCTTGGAGAACCCTCTCCGGTTGAGTCTTTGATTTCGGTATCACGAAGTCGAAGAGGTGATCGTATCCGCTCTTGCCTGTGAACTTAGCCTTCTCTACATAGCGGATCTCGTTATCTTCCAGCCAGGCTACCACATTCTCATAAAATAGGCTGAATACTATGGGCGACGCCAGGTAGAATAAGTCGTTTACGGCGAGCATGGCTTGCAGGAGGTTATGCTTACGCAAGCCAAACTCCGCCTTTGTGGTCTTGACCTCCAGAGCGTCGCCTACGCGCTTTACCCCAAAGCCGTTTAGGGTCATCTGCAAAAGAGACGCCCTCTTGGGAGTGTCTAGCCTGCAGCCTGACTGCAAGAGGTCGCTTATTGTATAGCCATCATCGGTGAGGAGGTAGCTTCCATTCTGCCTCTGGACGTAGATCTGGAGGTAGTCGTTGTGGCGATCGAGATAAGGCGTGGTAATCTCGAGCGCCGAGCCGTTCTTTCTGTTTCTGTTTTCGATCCCGTTCCCGTCTTCGGTCTCCCTCGCGCCATATGTGAAATTAATGCAACGCACAAAAACCGGCCGAAAATGGGTGGGTGGGAAAAATGCGCCGAAGGCGCCGCTTTGCTTCACCCCAAATATATTTATGTAAAATACCTAGACGAAAATCTGCTCACTCTTCAGACCCTGTCGGATGTCCTGCAGTCGGCCTTGCGCTCGTAAGCGACCCCTTCCTTGAGTGATACTCCTTAACCTCCAGCTCGACCTCTAGCTTCTTTTTCTTTTGATCTTCTCTGTAGCTGATCTCCAGGTTGAGGGGTTCGTGAGCCACGAGCTGGATGCGACGTTGAGCTGTGCTAATCTCGACCAATTCGCCGTTTTCCAGCTGGTCTGCCAGCTCACGAAGGAAGGCTGCCGCATCGGCACGGCTCACCGGAAACTCTTCTTTGCCCTGGTTCGTTGAGATTGGTGACGTCTGCATCGATGTTACCTCCATGATAACGGGTTCCATAGAAAAGGACGGGCTGATTTAAACATTTTACCCAAAACCATCCTCCTTGCACCTCCTGATAAGGAGATTGACATTTATAGTAGGAATAATTAAATCCATTTGCCACTAAAATCATATTAATTCGTAATGTATACGATTAAAAAGTTACTACTATTGAACCTTGGGAGCAAGAATAACATGAAGAGAATTGTATTTCCCTTGCTAGTTTTGGCGATATGCCTTTCTTTGGCAATCGGACTGGTTGCGGCAGAGGATTTCGCAGTTCCAGGCGATCTCGATGGAAACAAGATGGTTTCTCTCAATGAGCTGGAAGCTGCCAAAGAAGACCAAAAAGACGGTAAGATCTCCTCGGATCAATTGGAAGAGATCAGGCACATACATGAAAATTATCCGAGAACCATCACAGATTCAGCTGGAAAGGATGTGACCGTCTGGAAGCCGCTGGAACAAATCGTGGTCTTCAATAGCGAGACCGTAGAAGTGATGCGTTCACTGAACGCCGAAGACAAGATAATCGGCGTTGGCAAGTACACCAAGGAAGATGAGGTCTTCTTTGGCGAGCTGAGCGATCTTCCCTCGATCGGATCGGTCTGGACACCAGATCTGGAAGCGGTGCTCGACCTTCATCCTGACGCGGTCTTCGTCTATGGGACATTCATGAACAACAGCATCGATGAGATCCAGGAAACCCTGGCATCTGCAGATCCGAACCTGATTGTGGTCCGCTTGGACTGCTTCGTTCCAGAAAGCTACACAGATGAAGTCGAGATGCTGGGCGTGATTCTGGAGCGGGACGCAGAGGCTGAAGAATATATAGAGTTTTATGAAAGCGCCCTTGGTCCGATCGAGGATGCTGTAGAATCGCTCTTAGACAAAGAGAAGCCAAAGGTGTACCTTGAACGCTGGACTGATTACAGGACTGCCACACAAGGTGCAGCGTGGCATGACAAGCTGGTTATGGCAGGAGGCAACAACGTATTTGGAGATCTCGCGTTGTCATATGTCGATGTGGACCCGGAAAGCATTATCGAGAATAATCCTGAAATCGTGATCAAGCTCTGCGGTGCCGGAAGCCTGAACTTTGGAGGCTATGCTGAAGACGACGTTTTGGAGATGAAGGATCTTCAAGAGTCTGTCATGAATCGGCCGGGCTGGGATGCAGTCGATGCCGTGAAGAACGATCAGGTCTACGTCCTTTCCAACGACATCCTCGGAGGCGCCCAGCACTTCATAGGGATCGCCTATCTCGCCAAGTTGTTACATCCAGATCTCTTCTCCGATCTAGACCTCGTGGCCGTCCATGAAGAATACCTCACCAGGTTCCAGGGTATGGAGCTCCAGGGAGTATTTCTGTATCCAGAAGTACCTGCCTGATCAATCTGATTGAAAGGAAGGTTTCATGGGCATGAAGCCCACAACTCGACTTTGAGTTGGCGGCTTTCTGCCCCCGTTTTTTCTGATAGACATGCATGCTACCTTAGACGATCTTAGAGGATTTCGATTGTAGTGCTTAACGATACGAATAGGCCAGATCACAAACTCTTACGAGCTTGAAGATTTGCCCAAAAGGTATCGTTAAGCACTATAGTTACGAAATCTTTTCATCTTGGTCGGATATTGATGATCATGGATTCAACCGAGGATTTTGGCCGGAAGGCTCCAGAAAAGCTGGTTTCGGTCGCAGAAATCGATATCAGAAAACTGGCCGAGATATACGATGAAAGAGACGTTTACCTTTCAGTTTACCTGCCCTCCAACAAAAAGCACGAGACGGAATCGTTCGTCTCGTCCAGAATGAAAGCCATCGAAAAAGCTATATCTCAGGATCTTCGAGGTATTTTCAAGGAGACTGCATCCATGGCCAAGGATGCTTTCGATTCGGATACCATTTCTGGAGAGAAAGGCAGGATAATCTTCGCGTCAGCGCCACATTCGTTCCTCCACGTGTACAGAATCGGACTGGAGCTGGACGCGGCAGTGATCCTCGACACGTCGCCGTTCCTTTTGCCTTTGGCAAAGCTCATGGACGACTACCAAGACTATGGAATCCTTCTCTTGGACTCAAGAGAAGCCCGCCTATTCTGCGTCCGATCCGACATCCTGGAAGAAAGAGACCACATTTCCACCGACCTCATGAACAAACACAAGAAAGGCGGCTGGAGCCAGATGAGGTTCAACCGCCTCCGGAAAGGCGCCATAAAGTCGTTCCTGACACAAGTAGTGGCAGATCTTCAAGAAAAATGTGATGATTCAATCAGGGGGATCGTGATCGCAGGTCCCGGTGACGCCAAAAACCAGCTCGAAGAGATGCTCCCAATCCATATTTTGGAGAAGGTTCTCGGTGTCGTAGACATCAGCATGGATGCTCCGAAGAACGAAATATTGAAACGAGCTGACAAAATCGCCCTGGAAGATGAAAGGATCAAGTCAGAAGATCGAGCCAAAGAGCTGAGGGCCGAAATACTGAAAAGTGGCCTTGCAGCTTACGGGCCAAAAGAGGTGAGAGATGCCTTGAATCAAGGCAGGGTGAACGTCCTCGTCCTCCTTAAAGACGTCTCGATCCCGGGCTGGATCTGCGAGCGTTGCCAAAATTTGGGTGAAGGTGCACTGCCCAAAAGTTGCCCCAACTGCGGCGGGCCAACGTCGAGAGCAGACCTTGCCGAAGAGCTCTACGAACTGGCCAAGAGAACCGGAGCCGAAGTTGAGTTCGTAGAAGAAGATTCTTGCCTTGAATCGATAGGCGGCGTGGGGGCGCTCTTGAGATATTAGGATTTGGAATGTCTGAGTGCGTAATATCATTATCGAATCAGATAAAGTTCTGGACCAAAAACATGAATGAGAAATTTCCATCCAGAATTTTGTCTGATTGGCCAGAGATGCTCTCGAAAAAGTGGGATGTGAACGCTTTCTGTTTTCACACCCTTGCAACCTTGGCGGCGATGAACTCCCTCGCCAATTTTGCGCCGAGAATGGCCGTCTGGCCAGAATCGTACTGGGGCGCGATCTCGTTTATGTCCAGCCCCACCGCTCTTGGCGCAAGGACCTCGATCGCGTCTCTCACGTCCCAAGAAGTCAACCCGAACGGTTCAGGGTTGCCAACTCCGGGCGCGTAAACAGGATCTAAACAGTCAAAGTCGATGGATAGATAGATCCTCTCACATCCCACCTCTTCCAGAGCCATTTTCAGGACTTGGCACATTCCTTTTTCCCGGACCTCCTCGCTGGTGTGATAATGAATGGCTTGCTCTTTTGCATAGAGATACTCTTCACTCGAACCGCTTCGAATCCCTATAGAGGCGTAGCCTTTGACTTCTGGAACGTCCAGAATCCTCCGGCTGGCACAGGCGTGACTCATATTGGTGCCGCCATATTCATCCCTCAGGTCCAGGTGCGCATCCAGAACGATCACGCCGATTTCGCCGCGTTGTGCAATCTTCTTCACGATTGGAGGCGTTATGGAATGCTCGCCTCCAAGAAATATCGGCGTCGCCCCTTCGGGAATGAAAGCAAAACTATCTTGAATAGTCTCCCAGGCAAGTCCTGGGTCAGATCCCAGCTCCAGATTCCCAAGATCCAGAATCCGAAGATCTGACAGATCTATGCCATATCGACTCTCAAAGGTCTCGAAATTGTAGGACGCTTGCCTGATTGCATCAGGTCCACACCTGGTTCCAGGTCGGAAAGATGTGGTTGCGTCGAAGGGCGCGCCCACCAGGACGAACTCTGCATCCTCTGAGGCGTTGGCATCTGCAAAATTGGATAATTGAAACATCAATATCTATCTTGAACGCGATAGGCCAATTGCCCGTTTTAACGTATATCCAACATATCTAACGTACGTCTAACGGATGTCCAGCTTGGTTCTTTCCATTACCAGCAGGTAGGAGACTTCCTTTCCCTCTTCCACTTTTTCTCGGTCTTCGGAAGTGATGGGTACGTCTAAGGTGCTGTAATCGCTCATATCCATCAGCTGAACTGAGTTTTCACTTATGGTGAGCACTTGACCTGACTTTCGCTCGACGACTGGAACGTAGACCTTGGTCGTGACCGGCTGGACAATGGATCTCTTCTGATGATCGAATATGCCGATGGCATCAATCCTCGCCTTGGCTGATCCGTGCTTGCCAGGCTTGGATTTGGCGATGCTCTTGATCACGCACGGTTCATCATCGATTATTACATACCGTCCCACTTTTAACTCTCTCGTCTCCACCTGTTCTTTCATCTGATCAACCCATCCGACGAATAACATAGCTCCTATTTAAAGAATAGCACACATCCTGTCCAGAGCCGTCTTTATGTTCTCCATGGAAGCTGCATAGGATATCCGGATATGCTCTTTTCCGTAAATTCCAAACGCAGAGCCTGGGACCGTCACAACACCTCCTTTGACGAGCCTTGCGGCAACCTCGTCACCATCTCCAACTTTCGGGAAGACATAGAAAGCACCTTCCGGCTTTACGATATCAACACCCATATCAGTGAGGCCGTCTACCAACACGTCTCTTCTCCTTTGAAACTCGTCTCTCATATCCCAGACGCATTGTTGAGGTCCTTTCACTGCAGCTTCGGCGGCCTTTTGGGATACTGACGAGGCGCAGGCTTGGGCGTACTGATGAATCTTGAGCATGTTTTCCAAAGCTTCGGCTCTGGCTGCCACATAGCCCAATCGCCATCCTGTCATGGAATATGTCTTGGAGACGGCATTTATCGTTATGACGTTGTCTGAGAACCGGGCAGGGCTCACGTGTTCGCCTTCGTAGATGAAGTGCTCGTAAACCTCGTCTGAGATAAGTGCGAAATCGTGGTCGTCGGCCAACTCTGCAAGGGCGCGCAGTTCGTCTCCAGTCTGGACAGATCCCGTGGGGTTGTTAGGGGAGTTCACGATCAAGGCCTTTGTCTTGCTGGTAACCCTTTCTGCTACGGATTCAGGAGAGATTCTCAAGTTCTCGTCTAGCGGGACGGAAACCGGCTTTCCGTTGACCATACTTGTCAAGGCTGAGTACGAAACAAATCCGGGGTCGCCCATCATGACCTCGTCGCCCTTCTCGACCAAGGCGCTTATCGCAAGGAAGAGTGCCTCGCTCGCTCCGCTGGTGACCATGATCTCTTCGGGAGCGTAATCTAAGTCGTTATCTCGCCTGAACTTCTCGGAAAGGGCATCTCTTAGCTCAGTCGTCCCCAAGTTCATGGTGTATCCGGTGAACCCTTCTTCGATCGCTTGGATGGCAGCTTGCTTGATGTGATCTGGGGTGTGGAAATCTGGTTGTCCGATGCCCAGGTTTACGGAGTTTGGGCCTGCGCCCTCAAAGCATTTCCTTATCCCTGAGATGTCTATCTTGGCTATGTGGCTTGCAAACTTCAAGATGAGATCCTCCTGATGGCTCAATTTGTCGAGGTTGGCAAAATAGTTAATCATGGCTCAAAGGGTGGTGATATTGGTGAATTTCGGGCCGAATCCCAATCTGAATCCCCGATCCAGATTTCTTTCTCATCTCATAGGAAGCACGTTCATTTGTCAAATTTAGATTGAGTCTGCTGCCACCAGACCAAACGTTTAAGTGCAAATAACGTATTGGAGTCCGTAAACAGGCGATCTGAAAACGCCGCTCTGGTCAAGACGGCCGCGTTCTGGGAAATCCCTTTATATTTGGATTCCCAAAAGCCGTTCTGGATCGGGAAGGCCCTTTGTGAGGGCCGTTTTCGTCGAAGGTAAAGCGCTTGCGGCTTGTTGCTCTGCATCAAGCCGAAAATTGGCTCTTAAAGAGTCGATGAAAAAAATAGAAGTTGGGCATCTCTTGCGGAGGTAGTAGGATGGACATTGTAACAGTGGTAGAGTACCTTCAATCACTCGTCGTATTGGCGATCTTTCTGATGATTTTAGCTGCAGGTTTCAAGGTCTGGCGATGGAACTACGCCTAAAAGCCAGACGTGTTCCACTTTTTCGTTGAATTCGCCACATTTTTAGCTATTATTTACCTGAGTCCGCCTAGGACCAGCACCTTTCTTCCTTCAAAGTCCTGTTTGGTGACTCTATTTGGATAGATTTGGACGGTTGCGGGACGGAACGTGTAGCCTGTAGCTTCGACGTTTGTGGAGTATCCACCCGGAGAAATGGCAATCCTGTAAAAACCTTGTGAATCAGATAGGGCACTCGTTCCATCTGAGTAAATCCTTGCCCCAAAGATAGGAGTTCCACTTTTGTCAGCGATATACCCTTCCAGCCACCCAACTCCTTGTTGAGTGACTTGGCCATCGGGAGGATACTGATCCTGTGACTGTCCCTGTGATGGATATTGACCGGCAGGATACCCAATGACGGTTCCTGCCACCGAGACGGTCCCCACCCATACCCTGGCGGTCGATCTGGTGAAGCTGTAACCAGCAAGTTCGGCCGTTACAGAATACGTTCCTGAAGGTATGCTGATTCCATAGTAACCTCCAAAATTTGTGGTCGTCCCGAAATTACCTCCTCCAGATCCGGATATCTTGACTTTAGCCCCAGGAATGCCGTTTCCGTTTGGATCCACCACTCTTCCAGTCAGGCTGTAAGAAGTGGGATAACCTCCTGAGTTTACGGCCAAGGCCACTTCATTGCTCCAGAGGGTGGCGTTGAACTGGTAAAGATGTGATTCAAGTATCTCTGCGTATTGGCCCACTTTATACCAGCCAGGCGTCATGAAGCTTTGGGAGACGACCAAACTGCCTTTGTCGTAGAGGGCAAATGGGCCCCACTGTGACACATAGAGCCAGAGAACGTAAGGGTTGCCCAAGTTCACGCTGCCTTTAGTGGTGAGAACTCCACCTGATTGGAGGTAGAGCTGGTTTGGCATCAGCACATTCTCGGCCATAGTGAGGCCCGATGAAAAGGGATCTGACGAGACCAGCTGAGGCGGGCCGTAGCTGGATGGGCCGTAGGGGTCCCAGCTTGGCTCTCCTGGCACGTAATCCGATTCACCATCTGGTCCATAAGGGTCCCATTCGGGCCTGTCAGCCTGGTATGGGTTAAGCCAGTCAGGTCCAAGAGTCGATTCTGTCTGACCGGAATCTGTCGCTAAGGTCGCGCCGATCCAGATCCACGACAACATGAAATATGTGAATAATTGTTTAAAGTTCAAACCCGTATCCTCCCCATCTCCCATCGGACTGGCCAAAACTTAAAGATTGCGGGATGCTGCCACATTTTAAAAATTAATTTGAATCGTCTACTCAAACGTAACCTATGTTGTAATCTATGGGTGTGGAATTCCTGGCGCATTCGTCACCGTGCTGGAAACCCTCTTCGACGAGCTTCTTTAGAAGCGTGGGATATGCTGCGCCCACCAGATCCTGAATAGGTCGCCCTCCGCAGAAGAACTTGAAGGTGGGCGTGGCCATGACGCCATACCTTTCGGGTATGTAAGAGTTCCTCGTAATGTCGATCCTGACGAATTTCACTTTGCCCTGAAACTCTGTGGCGTATTGCTCAAAGTATGGCATCATCATCTGGCAATGAGAACAGGCGGGCGAATGGAACATGGCAAGAATTGGCCCTTTCGATCTTTCCACCACCGTCTCCCAGTTAGCGTCACCTAAATCTATTACGTCGCTCATACCATCACCAATATATTAGAGTGTGATCTTTATGTGATTTATCTTTTGCCATTCTTGTCTGGGCAGTGTGTCGAATCGGAGTGGCAAGACAAAATGGGAACCGCGACATCCTCGCCCTCAAATTGAGCGAATCTTCAAGAAAACGCCATCCCAAATCTATAAAAACTGAATCGCGTCATGGTGCTCTTCAGCTGAAAGATTGACCGAAAAGAGAACGCGAGATCTGCTTTGCCTTTCGATCGAAGTGATAACATGGAACGATACGATGTAGCAATAATCGGTGGTGGACCTGCAGGAACTTCTGCTGGGCGCAACGCAGCCAAATATGGCCTTAAAGCCATCATATTCGAGAAAGCAAAGTACCCTCGCGACAAACCATGCGGTGGTGCTCTATCGTCCCGAACAGATGATCTCTTGGGAGATGTTGCCTTAAGCCACATGAACTGCAAGGTCACTCGCCTTGACATATATTCTCCATCTTTAAAGAAGATCAGCATTCCTAACAAGTGTGGACATTTCGTGATCCGGAGCGAGTTTGACGCCGCCATGGCAAAAGATGCGAGAAAGAGCGACGCCGAAGTATTCGATGAATGTCCAGTTTCGAAGATAAATCGTCTCGAATCGGGCGAATATGAGGTCGTATCTGGAAAAAAAGTGGTAACAGCAAGATACATCGTGATGGCAACTGGCGTTCAGAACAACAAGTTGATCAAGGATCTTGGAATCCGGACAAAGTGGCCCGAAGGCCATCTTGCCCGCTGTGCAGAATCCGAGACTGCAGTCGAAAACGAGATCCTCGATCGGATCAACGATAACGACAAGACGCTTTCTGTCTTCTTCGGTGTCGTCCCTTCAGGATATGGCTGGTATTTCGTCAAGGACGGATACCTGAACGTGGGGATCGGATCTTTCTGGCATGATATCAAAGAACAAGGTCCAAATCAAATTTACGAAGATTTTGTGAACCTCTTGAAAAAAGAAGGGCTGGTGTCCGAGGGATTGGTCTTGAACAGACCACGTCACCACATCTTAGCGTTCAAGAAGCCTGCAGAAAAGACCGTATTCGACAGAGTGGTTCTTGTAGGGGACGTGGCGGGTTTTGTGAGTCCCGTTACAGGTGAAGGGCTCTATTACAGCATCCTTTCGGGCAAGTTAGCTGCAAAAGCCATTCGGGACGATTCAGAGGGCGAAGTGCCACTTGAGTCCTATGAAGAATCATGGAAGAGGGCGTTTGGTCGTGATCTTGCAGGTCCTGGCCTCTTCCTCCAGAAGGTCGCCTACAAGTCCCGTGGGAGGATGGAGCTTATAGTGACTCTGGGACGGCACGATGAGAAGATGGCAGACATTTTCAAACAGGTGGTTTTCGGCGAAGACGAGTACAAGAATATAATCAAAAAGATGGTGCTGAGGTTTCCAGTCGCTCTGATAAAGGCTATTTTCTGATATTTTTCTGCCAAATTCTGTCACAGGCCCATAGTCAAGTTATAGTCGAGAACCGATTAGGTGTGACTAATCGGTTCTCGCCAGAATAGTGCTTAACGATACGAATAGGCCAAATGTCAAACTCTTACGAGTTAGAGATTTGTCCGAAAGGTATCGTTAAGCACTATAGCGTTTCAAGGTTGAGTGTGACAGTCCAATATAATCCTTCGGCGATATTTACAGAGTCTTAAGCCGCAGAGAGAATAAATACACATTTTTTTAGCCACTCAAGACGACGGAAATCTAGATAAAAGCCGAGATCCAACTTTTCAAAGATTAAATGAGGCTCGTCATTGCACAGCTAAACCCGATTGTGGGTGACATCGAGGGAAACTTGGAACGGGCTATCGAGATCCTGGCCAGGTTCAACGAAAAAGCAGATCTCATGGTATTTCCAGAACTGTTCTTGACAGGATACCCCCCAAAAGACCTCCTAGAAAGACACGATTTCGCCCTCTCAGTTCAGGCAGCACTTCGAGAGCTTATCTTGATCTCTGCCAAGTATAACGAGACCGGCATCGTCATGGGCGCACCAGTTCTCACAGGAAAGAAAACTGGAAAGGGGCTATACAACGCCGCCCTCTTGATCTGGAACGGCGCGATCCTTGCGACTCAACATAAGTCTCTCCTTCCAACCTACGACGTTTTCGACGAGACCAGATACTTCGATCCTGCACCAAGCGTGGAGGTTGTGTCCTTCAAAGGCCAATGCTTGGGAATATCTATCTGCGAAGATGCCTGGAACGATCCAAAGCTTTGGCCAAGGCCTCTTTACTCGTTCGACCCAATCGAGGTGCAGGCCAAAAAAGGCGCAGACCTTCTCATAAACATCTCTGCGTCGCCCTTCCATCTGGGAAAAGAGCAGATCCGATACGACCTCATAAAACGACACGCCAAAAACCACGAAACACCTTTCGTGTATGTGAACCAAGTGGGCGGAAACGACGAGCTGGTATTCGACGGCAACAGCTTTGCAGTTGATGCACGCGGAAATTTCATCGATTTCGCACCCTCTTTTGAAGAATCTGTACGAATCGTCGAGATGGACGCTCCTGGCAATCTGAACATTCGCCCGCCCAAAGACGAGATAGAAACCTTGCGCCTGGCGCTCGTCCTTGGGATCCAGGATTATGTCCGAAAGTGTGGCTTTTCAAGAGCCGTGATCGGACTTTCTGGGGGGATCGACTCTGCAGTCACCTGTTGCCTTGCAAGAGACGCTTTGGGCGAAGAGAACGTTTTGGCAGTATCGATGCCCTCGCCTTACACATCTCAAGAGAGCAAAGATCTATCAGAAAAGCTGGTCCAAAATCTGGGAATATCCTTCGTCGAGATCCCCATCACTGAGATCTACAAAACTTACATCGAATCTCTGAGCGGTCCATTGAGGCTGGGAAAAGAAGATGATGTGGACGTAACCCTTGAAAACGTCCAGGCCAGGATAAGGGGAAACATCTTGATGGCAATCTCCAACAAGTTCGGTCACCTGGTCCTTTCCACAGGGAACAAGAGCGAGCTTGCGATCGGTTATTGCACCCTATACGGCGACTTGACCGGGGGGCTTGCTGCCATATCCGACGTCCCAAAGACGATGGTCTACGAGCTGGCCTATCGTATCAACCAGAACGTCGAGACGATTCCGCGCGAGATCATAGAAAGGCCACCTTCGGCCGAGCTAAAACCAGACCAGAAAGATCAAGACACGCTTCCGCCCTACGAAGTGCTCGACTCCGTGCTTCACCATTATGTGGAAGAAGGAACTTCTCTCGAAGAAATTCTGAAGATGGGCTTTGATCCAGAAAGCGTAAAGTGGATCATAAGGACCGTAAAGAAGAACGAGTACAAGAGAAAACAAGTGCCGCCCGGCATCAAAGTGACCACAAAGGCCTTTGGAGCTGGAAGGCGGATGCCGATCGCAGCAAGATATGGGGATTATAGTGCTTGACGATACCTTTCAGCCGAATCTCAAACTCTTACGAGTTTGAGATTCGGCCTATCCGTATCGTTAAGGGCCCGTAGCGAAATAACCTACGCATAAACGTCTAAGGCCATTATATGAAAACGACATGAGGCAGCATCAGTACAATAATTACACAACACTCATATGAGGAGGTTATTCCCTCACGCCCCCTAAGCACTATTCTGGTGAGAATCGATTAGTGTCATCTAATCGGATCTCGACTATAGAATACGCTGATTTCAATCGAAGTGAACTACCCCGCCCTAAAGGGTGGGGCTTCCTGATTCATCACTAGAACTTGCATCACAGAGATGTGATGTAGAGGTTCTGGCTCGGCAGGCTCTAAGGGCTGTTCCATCCCCAAGATTAGTATGTTTCTTGAAGCGTTGTAATCTCTATCACAGACGAATCCACAGAAAGGACATTCGTGAGTCCTGTCGGATAGGTCTTTTTTCACAACGCATCCACAGCAAGAACACTTCTGAGACGTACCTCTCGGGTCAACCTTGATCAGCTTCTTACCAGCACTCTCAGCCTTGTAGGAAAGCATGAACAAAAACTTGGACCAAGATGCATCATGGATGTTTCGATGTAATCCTTTGCAATTGCCTTTTTCTTTCAATCCCTTTACATCAAGATCTTCCACACAGATCGTGTCATAACTATCCACGTATAATCGAGACAGTTTATGCAAAAAGTCATTTCTCTGGTTGTTGATTTTTTCATATGCTTTGTTCAACTTAGCAATAATCTTTCTTCTATTGTTAGAACCTTTCTTTGCTCTTGACAACTTTTTTTGAATCTTCTTCAGTTTACCAGATGACTTTTCCGCGAACCTTGGGTTCTCTATCACATAACTTGCGCTGTCCACTGCAAAAGCTTTTAGACCTAAATCGATTCCAACAGATTTTGCATCCGATATCTGTTGTTCAGGTTCTTGTTCGACCTGAACTATCGCATACCACTTGTTGCCGGACTTCTTGATGATTACCCCTTTGATCTTTCCATCTATCAGCCTGTGTAGTTTGATCTTGACATCACCAATCTTGGAAAGTTTCAGAATTGAGTGATCTTGATCTATCTTGAACCCTGACTGGTTATAGTTCAGAGTCTTATACCAACCTCTGCCCTTGAATCTGAGCTTGCCAACCTTTCGACCGTTCTCTTTCAGGGCGTAAAGCCCCTTGATGTTGGACCAGAGAGTATAATTCACCATCTGT